>DASTZZ010000074.1 GCA_035764005.1 Terriglobales bacterium | reverse complement strand
GCTGCTGGATGATCGTTGCCGAGGAACAGATCATAGCCTGCCAGGAGGGTATCCCCAGAGTTGATGTTCAATGGACGCGACATCGACATCACCAACGTTCCATCTCCCGGATTCCAATCGTTCGGGAATTTTGGATCGTTTGTTCCCCACCATGCGGTCCAGCGGCTGTAATCGAGCTTCGAGTAGTCATAAGTGAGCGGGGGATTCGTCGGGAACACCTCCACATCCGTATTGACGCCGGCATTGCCCAGCATGAATTTGTCGACAAAGGCGGCGACCGCCGGAGCCTCGGCCGGCAGGGTTGCGCAATGATTGTGTCCGCCATCGATATAGAAGCCAAACCTGTCTCCAATACCGAACGCGTTGTAAACCTGCTGTGTCGCCCGCGCCGAAACATAGTTAGATCGGTTCGAGAGCCAGTAAAAATCTGTGTTGCCCGTCTCCAGCAGCGCGCGAGGCGCCACCATCGCCATCAGTTCGTGATGATCTACCGGCAACTTGTAGACATTGGGGCTGGAGAACTGCTTCATTTGTCCAGCGAACCAGTTATAGTCCGTGCGCTGGATGTCTTCCGACGCACCGCCCGCCTCGATCTCATCAGTTACACGCCAGGCTGGTGCGCCGCCACCTCCGTTTTCTTGAGCGATGGTGAGGCCGATCCGCTCGTCGAAGGCGCCGGCAAAGAGCGCCATCTTGCCGGCGTAGGAACAACCGGTGACAGCGATGTGTTGTGTATCGACTGGCAGCGGATTCACCGCCTGATGAGCAGCGATCTCAATGCCGTCGATCAGCCGGCTCACACCCCAGGCCCATGCAGCGTACTGTCCGGAATTGCTGGTGCCCGTACATGTTCCCGCGCAAAGCTCAGGATAAAGCTGGTAGAAGGGATCGTTCACGTGGCTGTTCACTCCAAAGAACGAGTAAACGGTCACGTCGTTATGAAAGAAGTCGATGGTCGCGACCGGACGGCTGGCAAAAACACTCGAGGGCAAACTTCCATAGTTGGGAACTGGAGGGACGAAGAACGGTGGGAATGCCAGCGACATCGGGATCAATACCGGAAATGGTCCGCTGCCCATTCCTTGTGGAAGCCAAACGCGCGACTTCAACGTCAAAGACTTCCCATTCCGGGTAACAACTACTTGCAGCGAGCCGGCATTTGATCCTGCCGCAGCCGGGGTATACGTCGCCGCAATGCTGCAATCGGAACAATCTGGTTTTGGGCCAATCTCGTATTTTTCAATTGCAGCCTTAATCTCGTTGCGACGGCGTTCCCAGCTTGCGAACGAAGTATCACGAGTTCCATCGACGAACCGAAACGGGTCCGGCAACGGTCGGATGATGGGAAGCTGAGCGAAGCTCGGGAAGTTGGGCGCCGCGAAGTTCGCACCCGTGTTCTCGACGCTATAAACAGAAGGAGTGCTCGAGTCGGCAGACGTATTCTCCTGAGCGAATGCTCCTGTCGCCAGAGCCGACACCAGCAGCAGTACCAACACCGAAAGCGGTGCATTGGCAAAACTGGAAGCGCCATGGAAGTTGGGCATGGCGATCATCTTTCGTCCCGCACTCCTCTCTCGGTTTCGTTCCGATGGAACCTGAAAATCGGTTGGCGCGGTCCAGATCAAGCGAGGCGATTTCATAAGTTGCTCCTCCGAGGCGGCAGGGGATTTCTCCGCTGGGGCCGGTTAGCGGCAAGCCGCGCTCAGCGCGCTTGCCAAGGTTGGAACACACTGTCACTACCACTGTGCTTGCCCGTGAAGCTGGTTGCGTTCGGAACAGCTTCGCAGTGGGCTTTTGTTCGACCCGCAAACTATATGCAGGAGATTTTCGCCTGTCAAGACTTCTAAAACGCTTTAGATGAGCGCTGCACTCTTCAATGTCGTAGCCGACGGATTCTATAATGTGCGGCTGCAGAGGCTGGACGGTGTTCCGCTGCTTGTCTCGCTAGCCAATCGAAACACTCTATCTTGAGTGATGAAAAGAGCAAAACGATGAGAACGATCAAATGGGTTCACTTGTTCCTGCTGTCGGTCGCCGCAGTTGTAGTCCCACCGATTACGGCGCAGGTACAGACCGAAGTTCCGGCCCCAGTCGCAGGCGCGAAACCCGTCACGGTGGATCACATCAAGATCCACGGCACCGCCCTCGAAGGCAACCTGGAGGGAGACGCGGTCGATCGCGATGTGTTTATTTTTCTGCCTCCCAGCTACGCAAAGGAGAAATCGAGGCGCTATCCCGTTGTCTATGCATTGCACGGGTACTCGATTGGAGCGGAGCAATGGACTCACGAGATCCATGTGCCGCAGACGATCGAAGGCGCTTTTGCTCTGGGTGCGAAAGAGATGATTGTGGTGCTGCCTGATTCGAAGACTGTCCACAACGGATCCATGTATTCGAGTTCGGTGACCACTGGAGATTTCGAGCAGTTCATTGCGCACGATGTGGTCGCGTATATTGATGCTCACTACCGAACCATCCCAAATCGGGAGAGCCGCGGATTGGTTGGCCATTCCATGGGAGGATATGGAGCGACGCGCATCGGAATGAAGCATGCCGACGTATTTGGCAGTTTGTATATCATGAGTCCGTGTTGCTTATCTCCTCGTCAGCCCGGCGCGTCGAATTCCGAAATCGACAAGGCTCTCGAGTCGGTGAAAACTCCGGAAGACTCCGCCAAGCTGACATTCTTTGCGCGCGCACAACTTGCCAGTGCTGCGGCCTGGTCGCCCGACCCGAAGAATCCGCCGCTGTATCTGGACTTGCCCAGCAAAAATGGCGAGCCTCAACCGGACGTGCTGGCGAAATGGACGGCGAATGCGCCTCTGGCTTTCATCGATCAGTACATCGGGAACTTGCGCCGCTATCGCGCGATCGGCATCGACGTTGGCGATCAGGATCGGCTGCGGGCGGACACGGAAAAGCTTCATGACGTGCTCGATAAATATGGGATCGTAAACAGCTTCGAGGTATATCCAGGAACGCATACCAGCAGAGTCGCCGACCGCTTTCAAAATCATGTGCTTCCGTTCTTCAGCAAGAACCTCTGTTTCGAGGCTTGCGGGCATTGATCAGTTCGTTAGAACCTGTCCATTCTGAGCGATCCAAGTGGCGGGATGCGTGCCTTGGCATTCTGCTGCTGGCGTTCGCTACTTTGGCCATTCCCTTCCAGGCACAGAGCAAGGAGCCGTCCCAGAGAGCTCGTGGCTATAGCAATCCAATTCTCTTTTCCGACTACTCCGACCCAGACGTTATCCGCGACGGCAATCATTTTTATCTGATCGCCTCGACCTTCCACTTCGTTCCTGGCATTCCCATTCTGGAATCGCTGGACCTGGTTCATTGGACCATTCTCGGGCATGCACTTCCGAAGCTCGACATGGATCCTCGTTACAACCTCGAGGGCAGCAACGGGTACGGCATGGGCGTGTGGGCTCCGGCCATACGCAAGCACAACGGCCTTTTCTATATTTACTTTCCCACACCGACGGAAGGGATCTTCGTGGTTACAGCGAAGACGATCAACGGTCCGTGGTCGAAGCCAGTGGCCCTGATTCGGCAGGCAGGGCTTGAAGATCCATGCCCGTTTTGGGACGACGATGGCTCAGCTTATCTGGTGCACTCAAAGAAAGGCGCGGGTCCATTGATCCTCCATCGCATGGCAGCCGATGGAATGTCGGTGCTGGACGATGGCAAGGAGATCGTTCGCGATCCCGAACATCTGCCGACGCTCGAAGGTCCGAAGATGTACAAGCGCGACGGTATTTACTACATCTTTGCTCCGTTCGGCGGAGTAGCGAAAGGATCGCAGGCGGTGCTGCGGTCGAAGTCGGTATGGGGGCCGTATGAATACAAGGTTGTGCTCGCTCAGGGGTCGACGAACATCAATGGCCCGCACCAGGGTGCGTACGTCGAAACTCCGGATGGCCGGGGGTGGTTCATTCACTTTCAATCGCGCGGTGCCCATGGACGCATCGTGCACCTGCAACCGGTGAAGTGGCAGGACGGCTGGCCGGTTATCGGCGAAGTCCCACCTGGCCCCAGTGTGGGCGAACCTGTGCTCATGTATCCCGAATTGCCGGTGAACGCGGGAGCCAAAGCGGCAGCGATGCATCCGCAAACATCGGACGAGTTCGGCGCCCTGACGCTTGGCCCACAATGGGAATGGAACCACAATCCGGACGACTCCCGCTGGAGTCTCTCGCGGCGCCGAGGCTTCCTGCGGCTCTCGCCGGGCGCAGCCAGTGATCTTCTCCACGCACGCAATACGCTCACCCAGCAGATGCAGAGCGAGTCGCTTGATTTCACGGTCCGCATGGATATCTCGCATATGAGAGAAGATGCCCGCGCAGGATTGGCCATGTTCCAGAAGGATCCGAATGGTCTGCAAGTTGCCGCGAAGGCGGGCAAACACACCCTGCAATGGTTCGCCGGTGCTGATGTAACTGATGGACCCGATGTTACCGCGAAGACTGTTCAGCTTCGTGTGCAGGTTCGAGACGATCGCGCCGTTTACAGTTACAGCCTCGACGATGGCGATTCGTTCCATCAACTCGGAGCCGAAGTTCCAATTGCGTTTTCTTTCTGGAAAGGCTCGCGACCGGCGCTGTTCGCTTACAGGGTGAGCGCAGATCCGTCAACGTCAGTGCCCGATTCGGGTCACGAAGGCTGGATTGATTTTGATTGGGTGCACTATCGACAGCTTCCCTAACCTCTCGCCAGGAACGCCGAATCAGGAAGCTACCCGTCGAGACGTGACAGATGTCACAGACCCCATGGGTACTAACCGGCTTAAAATCTGAACTGCAGCAGCCTCGCCGCTCGTATCGATTGTCGCGGGCAGAGGAACTTTCCAATGGGAACGGAACTACTCACGCCGGACAAGCGTTTGAAACAAACCCCGAGCCTGGGCAATCGGATTGCCTCGTTTCCAGCCGTTTATTTTTCCATGGTAATGGCGACCGGCATCGTTTCGATCGCGGTGCATGCAGCCGGCATTCCCGTTGTAGGAAGCATCCTCATGTGGCTGAACGTGGTGCTCTACTGTGGCTTCTGGGTGCTGCTGATCGGCCGGGCGGCCGTCGATCCCGGATCTCTCCTGCGGGATTTAACGAATTTTAGAATCGCTCCCGGATTCTTTACGTTGGTTGCCGGCACTAGCGTCCTGGCGCGTCAGCTGTTGATCATAGACTCAGAGTCCCGAATCGCTACTGCGATGTTGTGGATTGCTTTCCCATTATGGGTAGCTCTCATCTATGTAATCTTTACTGCTTTCACGGTGAAGGAGAATAAGCCGACGCTGGCCGAGGGGATTCATGGTGGATGGCTGCTCTCAGTAGTCGCGACGCAAGCTGTAGCTGTCCTGACGGCGTTGCTTGCGCGCCAGTGGCTGAATTATCAGCAG
>DASTZZ010000073.1 GCA_035764005.1 Terriglobales bacterium | reverse complement strand
GGAGCAGCGGCTGCAGCGGGAGAATCAGCGACTGAAGCAAGCCTTGGCAGGCAAGGTGGTGGAAGTGGATTTCTTGCGCGGTGCCTTGCGCAGAATCGAGGCTCGACGCCAGCACAGCAACGCCGCTGGCGAGACTGCATCTACGAGCAAATCCGAATGATGCAGCCGCAAGCGCACCGCAGCATCGAGTCCCTGTGCCGGATGGCGGGAGTGAGCCGGGCAGGATTTTATCGTCACTGGCAAGAGCACGAGCCGCGTGTGGAGGAGACCGAAGTGCGCGCGCAGGTGCAGCAGATCGTGCTCGCCCATCGCGGCAACTATGGATATCGTCGTGTGAGCTGGGAGCTGCGCCAGCAAGGCTGGGCAGTGAATCACAAGCGCGTAGCGCGCATCATGCGGGAAGATAATCTGCTGTGTCTGCGCCGGCGCCGTTTCCTGCTCACCACCGACGCCAACCACGACTGGCCGATCTATCTCAATCTGGCCGCGCGCATCCAGTTAAGCGGCATCGATCAGCTCTGGGCGGCGGATCTGACTTACATCCGACTGCGCGAGCAGTTTGTCTATCTGGCGGTGATTCTGGACGCCTTCTCCCGGCGCGTGGTGGGCTGGGCGCTGGACGAATCGCTGCATGCTCCTCTGGCCCTGGCGGCATTGCGCCGAGCGTTGCACTTGCGCCGTCCCGCTCCCGGCCTGGTTCATCATTCCGATCGCGGCATTCAATATGCTTGCCGCGAGTATGTAACCCTGCTCGAGGACCACGGCCTGCTTCCCAGCATGAGCCGAGCCGGCAATCCCTACGACAATGCCAAATGTGAAAGCTTCATCAAGACTCTCAAGCAGGAGGAAATCTACACGCGCCAGTATCGCGACCGGGCTGAGCTGGAGAGTTGCCTCAGTCACTTTCTGGAACACTATTACAATCGCCGGCGCTTGCACTCGGCCTTGAACTATCGCTCTCCGGAGCAGTTCGAACGACATCTGCGGCAGAGCCCAGCCGTGTTGCCGGCAGCCACGGTGAGTTTTTTCAGGCATGAGGAAATCTATCGTCCCGATGTGGGCAAAGCAGTCCGGGAGGAGCGGCGATGAGCTGCCTCTCCTCCCCACTTCATCGGTGCGATGAGTTTCCGGCTGAGTATTCCTTGGCGAGTTGCTCTCCAGCATTGCTCGCCTCCGCTTCCTCAGCCACGCTCATGCTGCAACCTACAACCTTCGTTCGTCGAGCAAATCTCAGCGAACGGCAACCAGGGAATTCTTGCTCTGTCTCACCTCAGGGGGTCACCGCAAAAAACAGGGAATTTCGGTAAATCGGAGCTATCGCCAACGAGATAAAGAAGTTGTCGGCGGTTTTGCCGAGGACGCAAAAAAGAACAGGGAAACATCAGCGATTTTTCCCTTTCCTCGGCAAGAACCTGACACTGGCAAGCGATGCCGGTGCGATCTCGCCCCGTCGCCGATCCGAACTATTTTCCCGCCTGCACTCCGCCCTGATTTCCCGCAAACTCCTCCGACATCCAGTGCTCGAATGCCGTCATGTTCTGCGGACGGCCAAGGAAGTTCTTGACCAGATCATTGGCGGACATAGTCCCACCCGGCTCGAGCACCACACGGCGATACCGCATCGGCGTCTCACCTGCCAGCAGGTTCTCCTGGTCGAACTGGCGGAAGAAGTCTTCAGCAATCACCTTGTCCCAAAGATAGGTGTAATAAGCCGACGAATATCCGCTCAGGTGCGTGAACGAAGCCCACATGTGCGTTCCCGGCGTCTGCGTCAGCAAGGTATAGCGACGGACAGCCTGCTGCGTGACCGTGTCCGGATCAGTAGTCTTCGGATTCGATTTATAGAGATCGTAAGAGACGGCAGTGTACTCGTTCTGCGTTACCGCCCAGGTGCCACGCCCGAAGGCCGACGCGCGATTCATGCGCTCGACCAGATCCGCCGGGATCGGCTCGCCCGTTTTGTAGTGATGGGCAAACGAGGCCAGCACTTGAGGACTGCGCATCCACTCTTCCAGCATCTGCGACGGAGCCTCGACGAAGTCTGACTCCATGGTCAAGCCGCTCACGCCTGCCCATTGCTGGCTGGCGACGATCCAGTGCATCAGGTGGCCGAACTCGTGAAAGAAGGTAACCACGTCGCCATATTCCATCAGTCCAGGATCATCGGCCGTGGGCGCCGGAAAATTGCAGACCAGAATCGCCTCGGGTAGTTGCTTGCCGCGGATCCCGTCAAGCACGGGAACCATCTCCGCATGGCTATATTTGCCTGGACGCGGATGCAGATCGAGATAGAAACGTCCGGCCATCTTGCCGTGATCGTAGACATCCCAGGTCTCGACGGCGGGATCCCACGACGGAACATCCTTCTCCTGACGAAATTCAAGTTGGAAGAGCTTCGAAGCGGTGTCTAGGATTCCTTTCTTCACTCCATCGAAGGGTAGATACGGACGCACCGACTGCGAATCGAAGTTGTACTTCGCACGGCGCACCTGCTCCTGCAGATACTGCAGCTCGTAATCGCCGATTCCCGTCGCCTTAGGATCGGACTTGCGTTTCTCTTCGAGCAACAGCGTAAATTCCCGTTTTGCAACCGGCTTGGCCGCGCTATCGACCTGCTGGATGAAGTCGGCTATGTTCTGTCCCTTCAGGATCATCTTGTCGGCCGCGTTGAAGTCCGCCCAGGACTTGTAGCCGAGAAGCTGCGCGATCTCGTAGCGCGTCTGCATCATCTGCTTGAGCTGGTCGAGATTCTTGGGATACGCGCGCGTTTGGTACGCCTCGTAAAGACGCTTGCGCAGCGCGTCGTTCTTGGCAAATTTCAACACCGGCAGCAAGTCCGGATAATTCGTGGTGATCTGAATCTTTCCGTCGGCTCCCGGTTTGTGGCGATCGATGTAGTCCTGCGGAAGGCCATCGAGTTCCGAAACGGAGTCGGCGGTTATCGTCTTTTGCCCGTCGGAGATATTACGGTCGAACATCGACTGCTCTTCATTGAGCTGGTCTTGAAGTTTCTTCAGACGGTCGCGCGTAGCCTGATCTTTGTCGACTCCCGCGAGCTTGAACTCCAGCAGTTGTCGTTGCACGTAGTAGCGCGTCGCCGGATCGGCCTTGGAAACATCGAGAGCCTGTAGCGCCTTGTAGACGTCCTGATTCAATGACAGGGCGGTAGCTGCGGCACCCGCCTTCTGGAACATCGCGGTCGCATGATCCCGGAATGTCGCCTCTGGATGCACCTGCTGCATCAGACCGGCAAAATACTGTGCCGACCCAAGCTGGTGTACTGCTTCGTCGAAGGGAACCAGCGTGTTGTCGATTGTTCTCGCGTCTTTTACGGCGACAACTTCGTCGATCGCCTTCTGAGCAGCAGCTAAACGATCGTTCTCGATCTTCTCGAACGCAGCCACATCGGGCTTGGCGCTCCAGATAGTCGGCTGAGAAGCATCTTGGGCGATGAGACTTACAGAGAAGAGCAGGGCGAAAACAACGGGCGCAAAACGGCAGAAAAGAACCATTAATACCTCAATACGTAGATTGCTCGGCTGAAGACGCAGTATAGAGGAAATAGACTTTTGAACCGAATTATTGTCACCCCGGATTTTTACCAACTCGTCCCACGGTGCTAGGAACTTGAAGGCTTGCTGAGTAGAAAATTCAGCACGTTACAAGTCTGTCATCCTTCTATGAAAACAGGCGTACCTGTCCATAGGGATATTGCGGTGGGGTTGCGGACAGACTTCTATGAAAACAGGCGTACCTGTCCATAGGGATATTGCGGTGGGGTTGCGGACAGACTTCTATGCGTGCTCG
>DASTZZ010000072.1 GCA_035764005.1 Terriglobales bacterium | reverse complement strand
CGCAGGTTCGGGTGGTACGGATCGTCCTGATCTGATCGCAAAACCCGATCTTTCCACTGCGCGCGCAGTGCGCGAAGACTACTTTGGACGTGGTGCGAACAATGCTTCGTTTTTCTTTATTCCCATCCATCTTCCCGGCGGCACTGGTCCTAATCAAGGGCGATTTGGGACTCTGGGCAGAAACAGCTTCCGCGGACCCGCGTTCTATAACTACGATTTTGCGCTAATCAAAGACACACCGTTTGGTACGCGCCGCAGCGGCGCAGAAGTAGTCGACCTACAGTTCCGCGCCGAGTTCTTCAACCTGTTCAACATTGTGAACATGGGCCTGCCGGCGAATGTGGTGAAGGGCTCCGGCTTTGGCATGATCAGCAGGACCGCGAACAACTCGCGCCAGATCCAGTTTTCGCTGAAGGTGATTTATTGAACAATCCCGGTCAGTACCGCCCGCGTTAGCGGGTGGGTGTGTAATCAACCCGTCTGCTACCGCAGACGGTACTGACCAGGAGGGCGCTGTGCGGCCCTGCGTCGGCTACGCTGTTATTACGCTGTTTTTCGCTGATAATTTTTGCGATTCTGCGAGTTTTGGGCAAAATTCCGCGATTTTGGAACAATTCTGAAAATTTAGGCTGTTTTCTTCGCTGTTAACGTGAAGGTGGACTTCGAGGCCGGATGTGCATTCATGGCCTGCTGATGCGCAAAGCTCAAATCGCAAAAGTACTCAGAAGCAGCTCCTGCAGCTTCGCTCGCAGGGCGCGTAGCGCGAAAGGCTTTTGCAGGAGTACGGAATCGCGAAAACTTTCCGGACCGCCAAGTTTGTCTTCCGCGTAGCCGGACATGAAGATGACTTTCATTTCGGGAAATCGGCCTTTGAGTCTGCGCGCGAGCTCCGGACCATTCACTTGAGGCATGATCACGTCGGTGATCAGCGCATCGATGCGCAAGGATTCAGCTTCGAGGAGCTGCAGCGCATCCGCACCATTGGCGGCATCGAGTACACGAAAGCCTTCTTTGGTCAGGTAGTCGCGCACCGGCTCGCGCAAACCGGCTTCATCTTCTACCAGGAGCACTGTAGCCGCGGACCCTCGCTGTGTTGACAGCGCGGGCGGCGCTGAGTTTGCTCGACTGCTAGGCGCATTTTCAATCAGCGGGAGGTAGATGGTAAACGTGGTGCCCTGTCCAGGCTTACTCTCGACCTTAATCCACCCACCGCTTTGTTTCACGATGCCATACGCCGAGGAGAGTCCCAAGCCTGTTCCTTCGCCGACTGGTTTGGTCGTAAAGAACGGTTCAAAGACTCGCGCCTGAGTTGGCTGATCCATGCCCAAGCCGGTATCGGAAACTTTGATGACAACGTATTCGCCGGCGGCAATCTTCGCGTCCTGATTGCCGATCGGTTCGTCGGAAGTGAGCGTTGCATTTTCTGCGGTGATGATCAGCTTGCCACCCAGCGGCATGGCGTCGGCAGCATTGGTGGCCAGGTTCACCAGCACTTCCTGGAGTTGCACTGGATCAACCCGCACTTTCCCCAGATCCATCTCGCAGCGGCAATCGATGGAAATGTTTTCGCGGATGGTGCCGCGCAGGATCGCCGTGATCTCGTTGAGCGCGCGCGTGGTGTCGAGCACCTGTGGCGCGAGCGTCTGCTTGCGACTGAAGGCGAGCAGTTGATGAATGAGCGTGCTCGCGCGACGAGAAGCATTCAGTATGGCGTCTGCTTTGCGCTTTTGCCCAGATGACTGCAGTTCGGGCAGGAGCATCTCGGCATAGCTGCTGATGACCATGTGCAGGTTATTCAGCTCGTGCGCCATGCCGCCGGCGAGTCCGCCGATGGAGTCGAGGTGCTGGACGCGCTGTAGATGCTGTTCGAGCGTCCTCTTTGCCGTGAGGTCCTCGACAGTTCCTTCAATCACCTTATCGCCGCCGGAAGCCTCTGGTACCAGCTGTGCGATGAGATGCACGGAAATCAGAGATCCATCTTTGCGCTTCCATTCAAGGTCGCCTTCGAAACGCGCCGACGATGTGATGGAACCGACAACAACGGAGCGGTCAGAAGGCCGTGTGTAGAGCGATCTGGAGAGGCGCAGGCGCGCGAGTTCTTCACTCGACTCGTATCCCAGCATGCGCACCAGCGCAGGGTTGGCGATCAGGAAGCGGTCACCGTTTGCTGACGACTGAAAAATTCCGTATGGCGAATTCTCGAATAATGATCGGAATTTTGCTTCGGAGAGCTTGCGGGTTTTTGGCATCGGCTGGAGCGATCAGCGACCGGCTAAATCATCTCAGTTGCGACGTGGATTGCAGTTTGACTCTGGCGCTCAGGGCCGCCCGGGCACATTCCTGTTGGATTGCAGATTCTCACGATGCGTGGCCTCCAACAAAGCTATTTCAAGAAGTCAAACAATGTATATTGCGAAACCTTGCCCAGATCGGTCGAGCGTCAAGGCTGATGACGAGCCATTTCTGCGACCGGCGAACGGCAGCGTTTGCCTATCACTGATGGATGAGTTTTGCCGAGCGCCCGGTTTCCGCTACGAGGCTTGGTAGTAGCGAATCTTACGTTTTAGGCTGATGGATTCTGACGATGCCACGAAACGCAGCCCCACTCTTCTTATTGCTGTCGCTCGCCGCTTATCCGCTTCATAGTCAAACACCCGATACTGCCACGATACGTGGCGAAGTTCGTGATCCCAGTTCCGCAGTTGTTTCCGGCGCAACCGTTACGGTATCGAACGAACTAACTGGTCTGAAGCGGACCGTTTCCACTGGCGCGAATGGTCGCTTCTCGCTTCCAGGACTGCCCGTTGCTGGATCCTACACTCTGGTAGCGGCGAGGTCTGGATTTGCAGAGGCCAAGGTTGAGGGACTCACCCTGATGGCGGGTCGAACTGCCGAAGTGAATCTTCAATTCACCGTGGCGGGCGAAGCGGTGAAGATTGACGTAACGGGAGTTGTCGGTGGCGTTCTTGCCGATGAGCCCCAGCTAGGCGAGCGCATTAGCTCGATTCAAGCGCAGGCTACTCCGCTGCTGAACCGACGAATCAGCTATCTGCCTCTTCTGAATTCCGCAAACCGTCCCGCACTCAACCAGGGCGATGCCTTCATGAATCAGAATCTGTTCACTACCGCCGGCGCCGGACGGCGCCAGACTTCATTCGAGCTCGACGGCAGCACGGGTAACGACAGTTGGGGACGGCAGACTCTGTTTACGAATATTCCGCTCGCGAGCGTGCAGGAAATGACCGTTCTCGAAAATTCTTTCTCGGCAGAGTATGGCTCGTCGATGGGTGGAGTGGTGAACTTAGTCACGAAGACCGGCGGCAGCGAGTATCACGGTGAGGTGCTCGGAGCGTTTCGTCCGTCCGACGCGGCGGCAAAGTTGTCGGGTTTTACCGCCGCCAACGCGCCAAATGGAAATTCAATTACCTCTGACTCTCTGAAACAATTCTCTGCTGCTTTCGGTGGACCGCTTGGACGGAGTGGACTTGGTGGACGCACGCACTTCTTTCTTTCCGGCGAGTACACCTGGGAAAACCGAAGTTCACCGGTAATTTCTCCAGTAGCGCCTGGTTCCTTCGAGGGCCACTACCGCGGCTGGCTCGGACTGGCGCGTATCGATCATCAGATCAATGAGCACAACAACCTCTTCTTCCGCAGCAGCGCCGATAGCTTTCATGACACGAATCCAAATGGTGCAGTTGGTGGCAACAGTCTTCCCACGGTGGACCGAATCTTCAAACGGCGAACCTATTCGCAGGAGTTGGGTGAAACGGCGGTCGTGAGTTCTTCGCTGGTGAACAATGCGCGCGCGCAATTCCAACTGGCTTCGCCAATCACGGAATTTGATCCGGTAATCTTTGGCACGCAATTCACTGTTCCCATTGCGGGAGTCGGGAATTTCGTCAGTGGAACGTCGCAGGCTGCTCAACTGCAGAATCGCCAATATGACTTCAGCGATACGCTCGCCGCGAGTTGGGGACGTCACCAGGTCCGTATCGGCGCGAGCGTTCTTCATGCTCATAACGGCGGCAATGGAAAAGAATTTGGCGGCCCCAGTTTCCTTGGCGCCTTTACTTACAAGCCCTGCAACCTAGGCATCGCCGGATGCGAGAGCCCAAGCTATCTCGGCGATATTGCGAACGTGAATAGTTATACCCAAAGCTACGGAAACGCGACCTACACGGTTAACGACACGCTCTGGGCACTGTTTGCGCAGGACGACTTTCATTTCACACGTGACCTGACACTGAATCTCGGCCTGCGCTATGAGCAGCAGACGTTCACCGATGCGCGCAAGAACTTCGCGCCCCGCCTTGGCTTTGTTTACAACGTCGCCAGTGCAGGGGAGACGGTGCTGCGTGGCGGCTTTGGTATCTATTACGCGCAGGTAGTGGACAACGCCGAGGCGAACTACGCTTTGTCGGGTCCGACCGGGTTTTTCAATTTCACTGCACAAGCCGGTCAGGTCGGCTTTCCTGGCAGCGTAACTGGGGTGCCTCTGCCGTCATTTCCGGCTGGAGCGCAGGCGCCGGTTCGAAGTCTCTATATACGCCCTGGCAGAGCCAGTTACTATAACCAGTTCTTTCCCGTTTCTGCACTCATTGGATATCCCGATGCTTTGCTGAATCCCTACTCCGAGCAATGGACGCTGGGTATTGAGCGGCAGCTTGCTCCGAGCTGGGTCTTTAGTGCCGATTATATCGGCACCCACTCATTGCGGGTTGTTCGTCCCCTGGATGTTGATGCGCCGGCGTCAGTCGCGCGCCTGATTACCGGATCGGGAACGCAGTCCGTGCGCTCGGCTCAGGCAGCGAATTGCACTCGGCCACTCTGGATAGCGTTTTACGCGCAGCTTGGCACTGCATGCAATCCGGCACAGGCGACCAATCCGCAGCCCGCATATTCGCAAATTCTAAGTGATGTAAATAACGGGTACGGCTACTATCATGCTCTCGAACTGAATCTTAATCATCGCTTCACCGATCGTTTTCTGCTGCTTGCCAGCTACACCTGGTCGCACGCTACGAATAATGTCGATCCTGACGTTCCGGGCCAGAATCCAAACGATCCGAATGTGACCGGCCATGCCGAATACGGGAATGCGATTTTTGATCAGCGACATCGTTTCGTCCTGAGCGGATTCTACGTAGCGCCTTTGAAGATCAGAATCGGCGGAATTGCCACGCTCGCATCAGGCTTGCCATACAACCTGACTACGGGCGCAAACAACTTCGGTGATCCCGGCGGGACGGCGGACCGTCCTCTGATTAAGGGTGCGATCGTGGGCCGCAACACCGGAAGAGGCAGCTCGATCTACGACGTCTCCCCGATGATTGAGCGACCATTCCGATTGACCTCGGAACGCGTGCAGCTCACTTTGCGCGCGGAAGCATTCAATATTTTCAATCATCCGAATTTTGTCGGTTTCAACGGCGTGTACGGAAATGGCTCAGCGCCGCCAGTTTCGATAGGACAACCACTGATCGGCATTACCAATCAGCTTCCTGCGCGTTCGCTGCAGTTTCAGGCACGAGTGAACTTTTAGGTTCGTGCGGCGTTAGACTCGACCTGCAGCTAAAACATCGTCGATGTGGTTAAAGCGAAAATCCGGAGCGCGGTCTGCGCCAGTGGAGCAGTTGGGCAAGCTCGAATCTGAGCTGATGGAACTCATCTGGCAACGCAGCGAGGTGAGTGTCCGCGACTTGCATGCCGAACTGGAATCGCGCCTTGCGTACACCACTATCATGACCACCGTGGATCGGCTATTCAAAAAGGGGATTTTGAACCGCCGTCTGGTGAATCGCGCTTTTTACTACAGCGCAAGGGCAAATCGCGAAGCATATCAGGATCAGCTCACGCGGCACCTGTTGGGCATTGCCGCGGATGAGGCAGGCAGTCAGCGCGTGGTGATGTCTTCATTCGTTGACTACGTGAGCGAATCGGATCTTGCGCTGCTCGATGAGCTCGATGAACTCATTAAGGCAAAGCGCCGCAACCTGAGAAGGCACAAATGAGCGAATTCGTGATCTTGTGCATTGCCGTGTGTCTTGCCGCCACGGCTCTTTCGATTGCTGCCGGCGTGCTTGCCACCCACGTCATATGGGCTTGTATTTCCCGATTGGGTCTTAACAGACGCATTCTGCGCTATCCCTCTCTGTTGTTCGTTATTCGCATATTGCCGCTCAGTTTTCCTGTGGGCATCGTCTCATTTGCTGTTCTGCCATCGTTCCTCGTGTTGGAGCCTCGCCAGACCAGCGAGAAACCTGACTGGTGGCTCACGGTATTGGCCATGTGCTCGCTGTTAGCTCTCGGATTGTTTATCGTGAAGCTCGCAAAGACGCTGATAAGAACGCGACGAACGGAACGAGAGTGGATGCTGTCTTCTCGCCGGCTGGCTGTGACGGCGAAGGTTCCTATTTACGAACTGCAGAATCCGGATTCGCTGGTTGCGGTGCTCGGAGTTTTTTCTCCGCGAATCTTCGTGGGAAAGAGGATTCTTGCATCGCTTACGCCCGACGAATTAAAGGCAGCGGTGGCGCATGAAGTCGCGCACATTCGTTCACTCGACAACCTCAAGCAGGTTCTTCTGAGTGCAACAGGTTTGTTGCCGTCATTTGACCGGATCGACCGTGCGTTTCGCAGCGCCGCCGAAATTTCGGCTGATTCACGAGCGATGCGCTCCAGAATCTCGCCGCTAGATCTGGGCAGCGCTATCGTCAAAGTTGCTCGCCTGAGAGCAGCTGTTCCGTCAATTGCCGCTAGTCATCTAGTACCGGATTTCGAGGGCTCAGCCTTGCAGGTTAGAGTGGACCATCTGCAAACGCTCTTCGACGGTGAAAAGAGCCATTCACGAAGAGAGAAGTACGCTTCGCTTGTCGCACCGATGTTGCTGATAATCTATGTCGCCAAGCTGCAGTTATGGCTAGAGTTGGCACACAGAGTCACGGAAATGCTGGTTCGCTAGATCGGATTGGGACTCCAGAGATGCGGGAACTCTACCATCAGAACAGACTGAATTGATCTGCCGGGTTCTATAAAAGGCGATGTCAAGAGCAAACACTTGTCCTGATCAGATGGGAACACAGTGCTCTGGCATCGAGCCCTGGTGGGGATCTGCATGCTGTCGGTTCGAGCCTGGGTTGAGACTTCGAGATTCCCGTGCTGGTCCTGCATCGATAACTGCGTCAGATCTGAGACTACACAAGCCGCGTGGGTTGTTTGGCAACCATGGTTCTATCTGAGACTCGCTGAGATCAGCGGCCTATAGCTTGATTGGGTTGTCCGAGGGAGCATATGGTGGCCCTTGAGACTTGGCGCCGAAGCGCATGGCCTAACCCGGCCAAGGATACTTACCCTCGAACCCGAGCACTCAGAGACTGACCAACGATGCTGAATCGATCGATCTCTACTGTGTGCTCAAGCTGCTTGTGCTGTCAGTTGCTCTGGATCGAAACGCTCTCCTTTCTTCCAAACACTCAAACTGATGGCGGCGATCTTACGCGCCAGGGTCAGCCTTGCCATCTCCGGCTTCATCCCTTTCCCCAGAAGGTTTTCGTAAAAATCACGAAACGGTCCGGGTGAGGCACTGGCTGTGGTCGCGGCTGACTTAAAAATATTCTTCAGGTCGTGGTTGTGATTCAGATTCAGTCCGCGAATGAACACTGGTTTGTTCTTGCGGCGCAGCTCGCCGTTGACGAACTGGTGATCGGCGCTGCTGCGGGTTTCCAGTGCCAGTCCGCAGTAAGCCCAGAACTGACGCTTGGTGCGGAAGCGAAACGGCGTCTGCACGCGCGCAACCAGTAGTGCCGAGCGGATCGGTCCCACAAAGGGAATGCTGCTCAGCACCGCCGTGGCCGCATGCTTGTGTCCTTCGTTGATCAGATCGCCTCGTACCTGCCGGCGCAGAGTCTTCAGCTGCTCAAACTGCTCGAATAAGCGTTCGCCGCGATAGCGTTGTCCTGGCTGGTGGAGCTGGTTCAGCCACTGCTCCCGGTGCCGTCTGCTGTAGAGTTTCTTCCCGCCGGTGTCGATGGCCAGACTGCGATACAAGGCCTTGAGTCGGCGCATCACGCGCGTGCAGTCATCGGTCAGAGAACGATAGGTACGGCCGAGTTCCTTCAGCGTGAGCGTTTGCGTGTCGTCGTGGTAGACCGCTTTCAGCATGTCGGCGCGCAGAAGATCGGCCAGCTTGCGCGCATCGATCTGATCGTTCTTATTCCCACTCTTGAGCAGAGCGTTTCTGCGCGGATCGCATACCACCACTTCCGCCACCTGCGACTTCAACACTTTATGTGGCCAGGCAGCATGAGTTCCTTCTTCGAAAGTCACACGCAAGGTCCCGCGCAGACCGCGCAAAAAACTTAGAACCGCAGCAGCGTTGGTCGCTAACACAGCCTGCATCACAAGCTTTCCGCTTCCATCCAGCACAGCTGCAGAAATACTTGTCTTATGCACATCGAGGCCAATAAACTTAACGTCATTCACGAGGGTGCTCCTTCCGGAAGTAGCTGAGTGCTTGAAGATCACTGCAGACTACTCCCAAAGGGCGCCCTTTTATATTGCGTGCCCCACCCTGTTCCCATTCTGATACACCGCACAGATCTCTAACACTTGGGTGCCCCACTCTCGCGTGCCGTTCGCGAGGGTGGGTATATGGTCAATCGCCTCCAAATCTGGTCGGTTGCACCATGCGCAGCTTGGGGTTCGGGTTCAACCCTTCGATCCAGACCGCGCTCTTCTCGCCAAAATAGTAGGCTCGGAAACTGCTCCACACCCACAATTCCGGGGACGGTACCAATCCCCGCTTTACTGGATTTCTATGCATATATCGCAGCTTCTCGATCATCTTCTGCGAGTGTAGACGTTGAAGTCATAAAAGCGGGGCTGAAAGAAATGACGCTTCTTCTGCTTCCGATCCTCTCTCCATAAGCTGGATTGATTCTGAAACTTTCGTAAGGGAGGCAGCAGGCGATCAGCCACTCTTTGCTTTAAAACCTGCAGCACAGTGGACGGCGTTCCGATTTCAGGCTCTCCGATTAGAACGTGGAAGTGCTCGGGCATCACCACATAGCCGACTACTTCAAACCGATACTTCCGCCGAACCTGCCCGAAGATGCGAAGGAAGACATCGCGAGAACGCCCACTTCCCAGAAGTGGCTGCCGTCTGTAGCAACTGCAGGTGACGAAATGAAGGTCATGATGACCGTAAATACGTTTTAGACGCGTGGGCACGGCGCGCCATTACAGACGTGACGCCCTCATTGCAGCCCACCCTCGCCAACGACACGCGAGAGTGGGGCACCCGACTCCTCAATATGTATACGCTGTATCAGAATGGGAATTGGGTGGGGCACCCGGCGGCATCTACCTTCACGGAGTGTGTTGTGAATTTCGTGCTCATTTCTGTTTCCGTGTTCTGGAAGCACGAGATCCTACGCCCGCCGTGCTCTGCTTCTCCGCATAGCTGAGTTTCTTGGCTTCAACTTCCGTCAAGTTCTTGCGCATAGTATCGTATAGTGCGACTACCTGAGCGTAATCCTTAGCCTGCCACGCCGCCTCGGCGCTCTTTCGAACCCCTGACAGATTCACTTTTGTTACATATTTTTCCCATCGCTCGGATTGGATGGCGAATGCTGAGTCGAATGCAGCATGGTCCCCACGGAGAAAAGGCGCACTGTACTTCTTTGCGAGAGCCGCAAGTTTCGGCACGAACTTCTGGACGTCCTCTCGCGAGCTGACCTGAAACGCAACATGCTGCCCCAAGTCTTCCGTCTTTTCACCACCCGCCCATGCAACGATGTCATACAAGCTAAGTGTTCTCTTCGGTTCTCTCAGTCTGCCGATCTCGAGACCTAACTCGAATGAAGCTCGGCCATGAAAGACGTTCACGAAGACTTCCGACGATTCATAGCGCACGAACGTCGTCTGTTTCTCGACTGGATGGAAGCCAGCATCACTCAGAAATTTGAAGCTGCTAAGCACGGCTTCCCTAAAGCCTAATTCGGCCCGTTCTGGACCCGGTTCCTTATTCAGCATTTGTCCTACTCCTATTCGCCATTTGGCGGATACCAATAATCGCCCTTCAGCGTCCAGCCGTGGTTCTGCAGAATGTTCCGTTCAAACCTAAGAAATCCAGTGTTACTGTCCTCTTTTCCCGCTGAGGCATCTCGGATGGGTCTGCCCTGATTCATGGCCTCCCGTAACCTACTGGAGTTCTGTGCCGCATTCGCTCTTATACTACCTTGATTGGGCAAATCAAGAGTGCGTTCACCAGGCCCCAAGTCCTTTAAGTCCGCTAGTTTTCCAATCACGACGGTGTCGCCCGGGTATACAACAGCAGTCGCGGCATACAGCCCCCCTAACATACTCGTCATGTCATGAAACTGGCTCCATGCGTTGAAGCACGCGGTGTCACATTTTGCTCCGGAGTTGCGGTCAGTTCCGCTCGTGTTCGTATGGAACATGTAAAACCACATACTGTGCTCTTCGGCATCTGGTGGTGGTGGGGGCGGAGCTTGCCATTCTTTCGCCTTAGCGTTCCAGCACACGGCGCCGCCGTTTTGCGTTTCGCATTCGCCGTCTCTGTCTCCGACCCAAAAGCCGTCGGAATCCGTATGCGCCATGCCGCTCGGATCGTTGTAGCGCAACGGATTGTTCATGACGTAGCTGTAGAGACTCCAACTTTGCGGGTTAGCGGGGTCCTGGTCAGCGAATGGCTCATCCGGTTGCATGAACCTTCCCATAGCTGATCCGTAATGTCTTGTACCAAAGTTGTCCAAGCCGGATTCAGCGTCGCGCTCCTTGCCGGTGAAATGCGTTGGACTTGGATTTGGCGCGTTGGAACCTTCGCCAAATGGCAAGTCTGTCCATTGAGAATAGATTCCACCATTCAATGTCGAACGTACACGTTCAGCACCGAGCCAGTCATAATGCGTGAAGTACGTCGTCCCGTTCGCGTAAGTCGCGATATGCATCGCACCCGCGTAAAGTTCTCCACGATTCCACTTGGCTGAAACCGTATAACTCTCAGCCGAGTCCGTTACGTCCCACTCACCCATTAGCAATCCGTTCACAAATATTTGCATGTGCGGATAGACATAGTAGTCGGGCGAGCCGTATGCGTTCACGGTGATGCTCTCCACGGAACCGCCTGGAGGATTAGTTGAGATTATGTCGCCATTGCACAAGATGTACGCAACATTGCCCTGAGTCGAATTGCACGGAGCACTCGTGTAAGAAATAGACGGGTCCGTCGGAAAGATCGTTGTAGTTCCCAGAGAGATGGAGTTCACAAATAAATTGCGATCTCCACCCCCAACTGGAGTTCCGCCGCCGCAACCAGAGCAGGAGTCGTTCGTAAATCGTATGTCGATTGATGTGACCGGGCCAACCGCCACTTCGGATGTCACGTGCGCCGCCAAATCGTAGAGGAAGTCCACTGTGCCGCTTGCAGTTACTTTGCGCACGCGTTGGCCCTCAGCATTATAAGCATAACTCGCCACGCTACCACCGTTTATTGCAACAATTCGATTCTCGGCGTCGTAGGCGTACGACAATCCGTCAGGAGTAGATGTTACGTTCCCACTCGCGTCGTAACCGTATCCTTCTCCTAAATCAATACGATTGTTGTTTCCTCCGAATGACGCGGTAAAGCTACCGCAGCCATAGCCAGCTCCGCCATAAGGCTGCTGACCCCAGCGGTTGCCGTAACGGTCGTAAGACTCGATACATCCAGTGTTGATGTTACTGGCTACAGCAGTGTTCAAGCGGTTGAAATCATCGTAGGAGTAGCTCCAGTTTCCATTTACGGAGTCATTCGCGGTCTGTATGTCGCCGTTGTTGAAGTAGCTCATTCCGAGCGCGTACAAGATTGCTCCCGTGCCGCCGCTCATGTTCGGGCCCGAAGCTGATGTTGTGAATGAAACTGGGTTGAAGCTGCCGCTGCTCGTTGCTGAGAGCGAATAGTTCGTGTACGCTCCGCCATTGCGACTCGTGAGCGTAACCACATTGCCAGACGAGGTGGCGCTTACATTAGGATTATTTCCGTTGACGGCTGAAGCAAGCTGAGCAGCGATTGACGTGCTTGTACTGCCCTGCCCGTACGAAGCATCGCTCTCTATATTATTGGCAAACAGTTTCACGGTGCCGGAGTCATAGGTATAAGCGGGATCACTGCCACCTGTGAGGGTCGAACCCGACGGGGTGCCTGAAAAGGAACAACCAGTAAAGTGCGAGTTCTGGGATAAACAAGAGGTAGAAAGGCCATATGAGTTTCCTGAAGATCCGGGAGTGTTTGAAGTGAAGGTCATGGTTGTTCCGGATATCGACGCAGTTACCGACGAGCCAAATGCGGTCGTAAATGAACTGGCCACTGAGGCAGCCGTGGACGTAGAGCCGTATTGGACAGTTTGCGAAACGCCATTTACAGTGACGGTTACCGTGCCACCATCGTACTCGGTGTGAGGGCAGGTTGTCCCATTTGGGCCACAGACAACCCACACTGTTGTTGTTCTTTCCGAGCCGTTGATCGTCACAGACCCGGTACTATAGGTACCGTTAGATTGGAGCTGAGTTTTCTCCGCACCACTTATTGTCACGTTGCCGGTGGATTGCGTAGACGGACCGCCAACATTGATTGAAGAGACCCAACCTCCCCAACCAGGTCGCTGAGTCGAATACACTCTTGTGTCAGTCAAAGGCAGATTACCAATTGAGAGAGAGGTTGGCGACCCGAATGCATTGTAATGCGCACTGTTGAGGAGCGTTCCTGGATGATTCGCATCATTCCAACTGCTGGTGACGCTGTACAGGCGACCAGCCACGTTGTACGTATATCCGAGCGTAACTCCAGCACCATTGGTTGCGGATAGCACATCTCCGAGATCATCATAGCTGGGGTTTGTGACGGCAAATGCTGTGTTGTTGCCGCAGTTCTGTGGCGTGCATTGAGAGTTATCGATGACGTGCCCCATTGCGTCATAACTGAATACCTCCCCGGTAGGATTCGGAGATGCCGTGGTTTCAGATGACTTTCTGCCAACGGTTAAGGCGAGATTACGTCCATAACGCGATGCCTCGTCATAATTGTAGGTTACGCTTGGAGTGCTTGACGCGGTTGTGCCGCTCGTTATGTAGGCTTTTCCAGTGAGTCTGTGCAATGGATCATACGAGAAACAAGTACGGACATTTCTTGCATCGAGTTTGCTGATTAACTCGCCTGGATACGAAGTCTGGGCGGTGCAGTTTGAATCTGAATCGTAAGAATAGTCAACTGCGCCGGACTCTGGATTATTGGATTGAGTGAGACGTGAGAGGGAATCATACTGAAAGCTGCGCGACAGAGCGCCCTGCGAGACCGTTTGCAGATCGCCAAGAGCTGAGTAAGAGTAGCTCGTCAAAAAGCCAGTGCCCGATATGTCAAGCGTCGTTGACGGGGGCGTGCACGGGGATGGCGAGATACCTTGTTGACTTTGCCCGGTGATCTCGCAGACATATCGCAGCAATCCGAGGCCATCCACTTGCGAAATTCGCTCGACTAGGCGAGTGCCGTTTCCTTCATCCTTAACGTCGGTCGCACGGCCCGTATAGGTAGTCGAGACTGCGCTGCCGTCTGAGTGCGTAATGCTCTTGATTCTGCCTAAGGCGTCATAAACCAAGCTATCTCCATTGCCTGCACAATTAGGGGCAGTGGTGGAGCTTGCGATTTGATAAGGATAAGAGCTGAACTTGATTCTGCCCGAACCGTCGTAGCAGGTATCAACGCGATCCCACGGCGTTGATTCGCCGTTCGCTGTAGTGCGAGAAATTTCCTGTCCAGCGCCGTCATAATGAACAATCACATCGGTCGAGTGCGTTGCGTCGATCTGGCGGGTTCTTTCAACCGAGACCGCCAACGGTGTATCCGTGTAGGTGGTTACACTCTTACCAAAGCTACTAGGATAGTCTGTCTCAGTCAGGCGGCGCAATGCGTCGTTATAGGCATAACCTGTAACCTGATTGTTCTGATCGACTGACTGGGTGAGTTGGCCATCTGAATAGGCATACGAAAACTTTTCCTTGTGGCTTATGCCTCCAGTCGTCGGGTAATCGATCTCTGTAAGAAAAGCATTTGTATTAACCGCTGGTGTAGTATCGGTAAAGCTGTTCGCATAAGAATACGTGGTTGGCGGATTTCCAGCCGCATCGGTCATGCTGATTACCTGCCCAGTTTCGTCATAGGAGTATGACGTGGAAAGGGATGCCCGCTGTGGGCATGGCTGATGCGTGGAAAGTAGGATGCACTGCTCGATAATAGATGTGGCATTGCCTCTCGGTGTTGTCGAGCCTGCCGCGTAGTTGGTGTCGTCGTGCCCTGAGAGATTGCTAACACCAGCAGTTAGGGCGGAGCCCGGCGATCCACAGAGCGCTGCTTGCCCGTCATATAAAAAGTCCTGCTCGGCCACCCGTGCATTCCCGCCATCATAGGTGATTATTTGACATGGCCGGTCAAAAATGTAAGGACCGTCCGACAACAACGGTGTAGCCGGAAAGCTCGCGTAATTCGTAATCGTTTTGCGAAGAAGAGGACCGGGGCTGCCTTGGCCGTAATCGTACTCGTCTTTCTCATGCATTAATGCGGTAGTGTTGTTATTCGCGTAGGCGTAAGTTGTTTTCGCCGTTTGTCCGTTATTGAGCGTCACCTGGTCACTAGAAAGCATATTGGCATCGATCCAGGTTTTGCTCTCAGTACGCAGCACAGAGCCATCCCAATCCTTATAGACGACGGTTTGTTCTACAGGGCACTGGTCGGCAAAGTAGCTGTCAACATTAGGTGGAGCTGGACCTCCGCAAGAAGCCGGAACATACGTATAGTCTGTCTCGAAGCTCGTTCCTCTCACTAAATCCGCAGTCGTCAAAGTGGTCTGCTTGCTCACCCAAGCTATCGAAGGAATGATTGTTGCCCAACTAGTCGAATACGTAAAATCCTGGCGGAGAACTTCGGTCGAACCGTCGAAGCTAACGTACCGATGCTGAACTGCCGGTGTTCCATACTGAAAATAACATGCACTTGGATCTCCGTTAGGATCGGTCGTTGGCCATGTACCTGCATCGGAGGTGGCGTTAAGTCCCCACACATATCTCACATATGCGCCGCTTGGGTAGGAAATCTTATTGACTAGACCGTATGTTGGGTCATATTGAAATTGGTAAGATTGGCCATTGGGCAAAGTGATTGCCACAACTACAGGTTGAGAACCGGTGACGTTGGGAGGCGTAATACAATGAGAATTTGCTTGCTGGACGGGCTGTGCTGAATAGTTAGCATTGGAGGTGCCCCAGGTGAGCGAATACGAACCGGCGAGTCCTGCCACAGAAACAGTATTCCCGCTCGAACCAAAGCCAGATGAGTAAAGAGCGGTTCGACCCAGAGTGTCCGTGTATGCAAACACCCCCCGGTTAGTGCCCGTTGATTGGTTAGAGGTGAAATAATCGGTTATGATTATTTTGTTGCCGTTTCTGTCCTCAACATAGTCGGGAGTTTGAGCGAAGCTTGAGCCTGACCAATGTATTTGACTGGCAGGGTAGTGATACACTGTTCCGTCGGCGTCAGCTACGACTGCTGGGCCGCGCCATCCGCCACCTGATGCGCGGACAAAATCATCTCCTGAAAAATATGTGCCAGTTGCGGTGCATGATGGCGTATTGGAAAGTCCTAAATTGTGATTACCTCCCGTGGGGTCTTGAAAGACATAGTCGGAAGTATACGTGCATGTAGCGCCGGGTGCCCCACCCTGTTCCCATACTGAAACAAGTTATCGTTCTCGAAAAGTCGGGTGCCCCACTCTCGCGTGCTGTTCGCGAGGGTGGGGTATAAGGTCAATTGCCTCCAAATCTGGTCGGTTTCACCATGCGCAGTTTGGGGTTTGGGTTTAATCCCTCGATCCAGACCGCGCTCTTCTCGCCAAAATAGTAGGCGCGGAAACTGCTCCAAGCCCACAATTCCGGAGACGGCACTAATCCTCGCTTTACGGGATTTCGATGCATATAGCGCAGCTTCTCAATCATCTTCCTGCGCGTGTAGACGTTGAAGTCGTAAAAGCGAGGCTGAAAGAAATGACGCTTCTTCTGCCTTCCATTTTCTCTCCACAAGCCGAGTTGATTCCGGCTCTTACGTAGAGGCGGCAGCAGACGCTGCCCGACCCTTTGCTTCAGAACCTGCATGGCCGTAGAAGGAGTTCCAATTTCAGGCTCTCCGATCAAAACATGGAAGTGTTCGGGCATGACTACGTAGCCGACAACCTCAAACCGATACTTCCGCCGAACCTGCTCAAAGATGCGCAGGAAAACATCGCGAGAACGTCCACTTCCCAGAAGTGGCTGCCGTCTGTAGCAACTGCAGGTGACGAAATGAAGGTCATGATGACCGTAAATACGTTTTAGACGCGTGGGCACGGCGCGCCATTATAGACGTGCCACCATCATCGCGGCCCACCCTCGCGAACAACACGCGAGAGTGGGGCACCCGAATCGGTTCGTGGGAAGCGTCCAAGCATTAAACGTCCGCGTTCGACCCGAACATTTCTTCTCTTCGAAATCATCCATACGGTACCGTCCCTCCGGGGACTGGCATTGTATATGTCGCCTTCCCAGGACGTCGTCCTGGGCTTTCACACACCGTGCCTCCGGCACTTGTCAGTTGGCAATCTGCACATATTCTGTTTTGCCTTTCAGCTTCGAAGCCTCGTGGCTCCGTGGCTTCGTGGCTTGTCACGGCGCTCACTACCAGAGCCCGTATGGGCCGCGCGGCGGTAACGGCGGTTCATCGAGACGCTTCCAGAGGTGCTCCGGCACGTCTTCTTTCTTGATGAGTCCTCGCCTGTAGTTTGCGATCGTTGCTTCGTCTTTGTAGTACTGCTGAATGCCGGACAGGAAGGCGCGGCTCTTGAACCAGCGCAGGGCCTGCGACGTAGAATCGACCTGGTCGTAGTGTTTCCCGTTTGGGAACGTGACCAGTTCGTGGACGTACTGTGAGAGCCACGGCGCTTTCTCCGGCAGGTACACCTGTCCGTTCTCGATCATGTTGCTGGCGGTGGACATGCGTATGACTTTCTCCTCCTTCGAGTCGCAGCGGGTGAGCGTGGACAGGCCTTCCTGCCTGAGTTCCTGGATGAGTTGCGTGCCTGAAGCTCGGTCCTCGATGAGGATGTTGCGCGGCGACCACTCCCGGGCATGCGCAGCGATAAGGGCGCGTGCGGCTTACCCGATCGTTACCACGATCGGTACTGACGTGACGCGCGTCGGACTGCGGTGAGCTGACTACGGCCTAGTCGGTACCGACGGAAGAGCGCGGCGAACTGATTACGCCATGATCACTAATGACCGACGGCCGCGGTGAGCTCACTGCGCCCCAGGTGGTGCAGACACTGTAATCGTTCAGCTCGCTGGCTTTGTTGGCTGTGTCCCAGCTTTGGAAGATGAAGTCGAAGTGTTCCGGGCAGAGCAGCAGATGCGCCATCCGCTACCTCACCCCACGATCCAACCGCGGGCTCGCGGGGACCCCGGCTACCGCAGACGGTTCTGTTCTGTAGTACCTGAACCACCTCGTCTGAATGATGCCGCCGCCGAGCGGGGCGGGGTTCTGCTGATATTGTCCGGCGAAGGGATACTCGCCCGAGGGTCTCGCGCAGTTGATCGAGCACCTCGCGCGGCTCGCGCTCGGGATGCAGCACCTCTCCCGCGTGTCGCGTGTACGCGAACTGCTTGCCCAGGTGATGGACTACGTGCGTCTCATCTTCTTCCGCGATGGCACGAGCCTGGTGACGGTCCGCTGCTTGCCGTTTTCTTCAATGGTTATTTTTTCCCTCAAAGTCGCTTCGATGGTGGTGGAAAGATTACGGCGAGCCTTCGGCCGTCCGCGTGGATTACCGGAGGTGCCCTTTGTCCATGAGTACCTTTTCGGCGGCTTGCCGCATCCGATTTCGTAGTTCGACATCCCGTAAGGCTCCTTGACTCCTGACTAAATCCCCCACCTTCCGTGCTATGACAGATTTCAAAAAAATGCAAGAGTTATTTTGACAAATTTTACTTTTGTTGTAGCATGGTTTGTGTGCATGTAGAGTTCCATCATAGAGTTCCAGAATGGGAACTATAGAAGAGCGCACAGCAATTATTGGTCCACGAATGGTTTACGCTGTTATTACGCTGTTTTTCGCTGTTCGGGAGCGAGTGGAGAATATGGTGAGTTTCGATAAAGAGTTATTTGCCAAAGACTTGCCGCGAATTATCCGTCGTTCGTACCCGCTCGGTTGAGTATTTACGCTGTTTATTACGCTGTTATTTCGAATCGAACGTGGACAAGCACAAGCTTCTATCGGAAGCCATCGCTGAAGCCCGCAAAGGTCTGAACGAGGGCGGGCTGCCGATCGGGTCGGTGCTCGCCGATGCGGATGGCAATGTCGTCGCGCGTGGACACAATCTGCGCGTCCAGACCGGCGACCCTACCGCTCATGCCGAAGTTGTATGCATCCGCAATGCCGGGCGCCGGCGGGACTGGAATCGGCTGGTGCTGGTGAGCACATTGAGTCCTTGCGTGATGTGTACCGGGACCGCGCTGCTGTTCAAAATCCCGACCATCATCATCGGCGAGAATACGAACTTCAAAGGCGCTGAGGATCTCTTCACGCGTGCCGGTGTGCAGCTTGTGAATCTGGACGATCCGGAATCCAAGTCCCTGATGCGCGCCTTTATCTCTCAACATCCGGATCTTTGGAACGAAGACATTGGCCGCTAGCGATTCGTTCGTCACACGATGCGGTTACTCCGGTTAGGGAGCGAAACGATTCTGTTACTTCCCGCATAGCCCGATCGCGATGAATATTGCATAGCTCTCGCCGGATTTGGCCCTTATTCCTGCGCACTCGCCTCGGCTGAGCCGATCGTGAACTCCCATGCAACCAGAGAAACGAGTTCGGGTGATGCTGCCTGTGCGTCTGCAGCGACAGTCGGATGCGCCGCCGCGCAGGAAGATTTCCGCTTGCACCTTCGACATTTCCGAACATGGAGCCAGAATCGCCGGCCTGCAGGAGACATTCGAGAATGGCGAGGTGATGATCGTCGAGCGGGGAAGCAAACGCGCGAAATATAAGGTTGTCTGGATGGGAAAGCCTGGAACTCCTCTGGGCGGGCATGCTGGAATGCAGTTGCTCGACTGCCAGGAGTCGATTTGGGATGTTGAGATCGCCGAGATGCAGGAAGAGTACGAGCCGATTATTCTCGACGACAGTCTGATCCCCACGCATCGTGAGGCTACGTTTGCGCCGGGAAAAGCCAAGGTGAAGGTTCCTGGAGCAAACGGCCAGATGGAAGGACATCTGGTACAGCTGTCAGAACACGAATGTACGCTCTTGCTGGAGCGTGAATATCCGAGGAACAGCACGGTTGCGCTGTTTATCAGCGGTGAAGGATTCGATTTGCGCTGTCGTGGGATTGTGCGCGCCTATGCGAGCGGCCATCTGATTGTGGATCTGAGCGAGATTCGGCGCGGAGATCGGCGGCTGTTCGATTACCTGTTCACTCTCGGGGATGCGAGCTGAGCTTTCATGCATCTGCGGTCGTGGACACGGCAGTCCGCTTTCCTCTGTTCTTCCTTATAATCGATCTACACCGATGAAAGCTTACGTTTACGTCACTCTCAAGACCACGGTTCTGGATCCTCAGGGAAAGACGATCCAGGGCGCGTTGAAAAAAATGAACTACAAGGGAGTGGATGACGTGCGTCAGGGCAAATATTTTGTTTTGACCTTGAAACCGAATCTCAAAAAAGACTCAGCGAAAAAGGAAGTTGAGCGAATTGCGCGCGAGGTGTTGACCAATCCCGTAATCGAGGAATTTTCCTATCGATTGGAGGAGTGATTCCCCTTAACGCTCCCCGTAACCTGCCAGATTGCGCGATTTCGAGGTAAGCTTCTGAGCAGCAGCTCGCATCCATTCTCGTAGGCTCCTGCTGTAGTCCCCTTTGGATAAAAGGACGCGGTTCTTATATGTGCGGCATTGTCGGATATGTAGGTCAGAAGAGCGTTGTGCCCGTGATTATCGAGGGCCTGCGCAAGCTTGAGTATCGCGGATACGACTCCGCGGGCATCGCTGTCGCAGGAAATGGCGATGGGCTCCAGGTGCGTCGCGCCGAAGGCAAGCTGCGCAACCTTGAAGATGTGATTCGCCATAAGCCGCTCGAGGGTTCTTACGGTATCGGTCATACGCGCTGGGCGACGCACGGGCGTCCGACGGAAGAGAACGCACACCCGCATCGCGACTGCACCGGCCGAGTTGTGGTGGTCCACAACGGCATTGTGGAGAATTATCTTTCTCTTAAGAAGCGGCTGATCGAAGAAGGTCACAAGTTCTCAACCGAGACCGACACCGAAGTGATCGCGCATTTGATCGAAAACGCGCTAAAAAGCTCAAACGGGAAACGGCCTTCTCTGGAAGATGCAGTTCGCAAAACCGTTAAACAGCTTACGGGAGTATTTGCGCTGGTCGTGATTAGCGCGGACGATCCGAACAAAATCGTCGCTGCGCGCAATGGTCCGCCGGCGGTGATTGGACTGGGGCAGAACGAGTACTTCGTTGCCTCCGACATCCCAGCGATTCTTCATCACACTCGCGATCTCTTCTTCCTCGCCGATGGTGACTTGGCGATCATCACGCCTTCCGGCGTGCAGCTCACCGATTTCGACGCGAAGCCGATTCAACGGCAGGTGCAGCGCGTAACTTGGGATCCGATTCAGGCGGAAAAAGGCGGCTTCAAGCATTTCATGCTCAAGGAAGTCTACGAGCAGCCGCGTGCTGTCCGCGATACCACTTTGGGACGCATCTCGCAGGACTCGGGGCGAATTTTCCTGGAAGAGATGCAGGTGAGTGAAGACGAGTTCCGCAAGATCGATAAAGTCAATATTGCTGCGTGTGGCACAAGCTGGCATGCGGGGCTTGCCGGCAAGTTCATGATCGAGCGCCTGGCGCGCGTTCCCGTAGAAGTGGATTATGCGAGCGAATATCGCTATCGCGATCCCATTACGGGAGCCGATGCACTTACAATTCTGATCACTCAGTCGGGGGAGACAGCAGACACGATCGCAGCGCAGCGCGAAGCCAAGGCCAAGGGCTCGAAGACGCTCGCGATTTGCAACGTAGTTGGCGCCATGATCGCCCGAGAAGCTGCCGGTACCATCTACACGCACGCCGGTCCCGAGATTGGCGTAGCTTCAACGAAAGCGTTCACAGCGCAGCTGACGGCTTTGTTTTTGTTTGCGCTTTTTCTCGCGCAGAAGCGCAATCAGCTCGACGAGCAGCAATCGATCAAATTGGTGCAGGAACTCACGCGTCTGCCCGGCAAGCTCGAAGCGATTCTCAATCACGATGAAGCTTGCGACGACCTGGCCAAGCGCTACCAGAAGGTTCAGGACTTCCTCTTTCTTGGCCGTGGGATTCATTATCCGATCGCGCTCGAAGGCGCGCTCAAGCTGAAAGAAATCAGCTACATTCACGCCGAAGGTTATCCCGCGGGAGAGATGAAGCACGGCCCGAATGCTTTGATCGACGAGAATCTGCCGGTCGTCGTACTCGCAACGAAAGATCCCGACGATCCGGATTCTGTATTGCGCTATGAAAAGACGATGTCAAATATCAAGGAAGTCACAGCGCGTTCGGGAAAAGTAATCGCCATCGCTACTGAAGGGGATAACGAGATTCACGAGTCGGCAGACCACGTCCTGTATGTGCCCAAAGCTCCGGAACTCCTGCTGCCGATCCTCGAAGTTGTACCGTTGCAGTTGCTTGCGTACCATATCGCCGTGCGCCGGGGCTGCGACGTGGACCAACCGAGAAATTTGGCGAAGTCGGTGACGGTCGAGTAAAAGCCGATAACCGACACGGGACCGCCGGCTGCCACAGTGCTTTTGTGAGAATCGCGTTACTCAGTCGACACCAAGAAAAAGCTCGCCTCTGGTCTGTAACTCGTTTGAAATCCTGAAAATTGTAGAAATCCTACCTGCAGCTACTCTGGTCAGAGCAGCTCTTTTTTCCGAATCGCAGGAAGCCTTCCGGCAGCAGCTTGGAATCTAATAATCGGAGAACCCAGACCGAGGATTTCTATGATTCGTTGTCGCGAGTGCGATCATTCCAACCCTGACGACCATCATTTCTGCGGCATGTGTGGCGCCAAACTCGAGCCCGCAGTGCGGCCGCTGGATATCAATGAGGATGATCCACTTGAACTTGAAGCTCCGGTCTATCAGTTCGAAGACCGAACGCGGCTGCGCCAACCGGCTGAAGCTTCCCGCCGAGATCACCACCGCGAGCAGGTTCGCGATACTTCATCGATTAGTTCGAATGGGGGAAGAGGTCGGGCGCACATCACAGAAATTGATCAGCTTCCACGCGAAATTATTGAGCCCAGTGTGGAAAGCGAGTATCGAGACAATACTCCCAACCCTTCGGCCGGAATCGGCGGACCTTCATTCCTTGGTCTGAATTACGAAAGCGGAGGCAATCGAGGCTTCGTTTACGACAAGCCGCGTCAGGACGGCTTCGTCTACGATTCTGATGGAGAGGCTCCCGAATATCTGCTTGAGGAAGTGCCGCGCGGAGTCTCCTGGCGCGCCTGGGCGTTATGCCTGCTGTTAATCATTGGCGGCGGACTCGGGTACATACAGTGGCGAGCCAGCCACCATCAGGGTCCCGATTTGGCGTCGATCCTCGCGCGCAATGGTCCGACGGTTGATCCGAGCGGGCCGGTGTTGCCGGATAAATCTGCAAAGCCTGCAGACAAGACCAATCCTGCAGCAAACACCAATTCCGAAGCGGCGAGCGCGAAAGGCAACACCCAGGCAGAGAACAACAATGCCTCGGCATCAGCAGGTTCCGACGACGAAGATTCTTCCGTGATTGATAGCAACGCCTCTGCAGCAAAGCCATCAGACGCGAATACTGCAGATGCCACAACGGGAGATCCCAACGCTGCGGATACTAGGACTGGAAACATGAAGCCAGCTAAAGCCGAGAGTGCCGATTCCGAAGATAATGCCGACAAATCCGCCACAGCTGCTGCTCCGAAAGGTGAATCAAAGAACACCGATGAAGATGAGAGTTCGGCGAAACCGGAATCCGACGGTCCCGCGAAAACTGCCAAGACCGTTCGCAAAACCGAGGTCGCGGACGAGGAGCCGCCTCAGCCGAAAACGCTCGGCGAAAAAGACCCGCTCCTTATTCAAGCAGACAAGTACATCCAGGGACGAGGCGTTCGCAAGAACTGCTCCACAGGAATTAATCTGCTCCGGCAAGCAGTGAGCGAAGGCAATCCTGCAGCAAGCGTGAAGCTGGGCGCCTTGTACTGGAGCGGAACCTGCGTGACTCAGAGCAAGGTCACGGCGTATCGGTGGTTCTCACGAGCTCATTCAATGGAGCCCACGAATCGCTGGGTCGAACGCAGCCGGAATTCGCTGTGGGCAAGCATGAGTCCGGAGGAGCAGCGCCGGGTTAATTACTAGCTTTGTCATTCCGAGCGGAGCGTCTGCGCTTTTTGCAGACGCGGAGAGAGGAATCCCTACCGATAGGAAGAGCTAAAGGAATAGAGCGAAATGCCTGGAAGTTGATAGGGATTTCTCGCTGCGCTTCGAAATGACAATGAGAACAGCAGCTCCACCAGCAGTTAAATTCCGAGCTTCTTAACTTCCTCGTTGTAGTACTTGCGATAAAGGATGTCCCATTCCTGCGTGCCTTCAGGAATGATGCGTTTTTGGCTTTCGATTTTCTGACGCGCGGAGGCATCGATCCTTTCTTCTGCCTTGAAGAGCTCTTCGAGAATCTTGCGCGCCTCGCCGCGAATCGTATTCGGGTCCTCGATGAATTCCACTTCCTCAAGCTGCGTGAGAGCATCCATTACGGACTTCGCCAGCTTGTTGACCTTGTCGCGCGAGACTCTCACAGCACCGCCTTGTATTTCTGCACCAGCTGCTGCTTCACCTTCTTGAACATCTCCTGGTAGCTGGCGCCACTCTTTTGCATCTCGTCTTGGTAGGCTTCGAGAATCAAGCGGACTTCGTCGTTAATGCGGTCTTCGAGCTGCATCTCTTCGAGCATGGCCGCGTTAACCCGCTCGACGGTCGAGTTCAGATTCTTGGTCTCGATGAACTCGCCTTCAATCAATTTTTTAGTGACTTGACGGGCTAAATAACCCAGATATTCCTTGGAAACAAGCATCTTTCGTATGAGTGGATTGAATATTTGAGTTTAGCATAGCGGTTTTTGCCGCATTCCCGCTGCAGTTCACTTCATTGTGTGAAAGCCACCTCGCAGAAACCGCAGCGCCAACCTCCGCCCGACCTGCCACATCTTCATTTGAAGAAACGGAGGACTACCACATGGCGTTGTTTTCCATGGACCTGCAGAATCTCAAAGATCTTTTTATCGACGAACTGCGCGATCTCTACGACGCAGAAAACCAGATCACGGAAGCACTACCCAAGTTGATTGAAAAAGCGAAGTATCCGCAGCTGAAGAGCGCGCTTCAGGAGCATCTTGAAGTCACGCGCGGACAGATTCGCCGGCTCGACACCATCTTCCAGCAATTGAAAGAGAAAGCGACAGGCGAAACCTGCAAAGGGATGAAGGGCCTGATCAAAGAAGGCGACGACATGGCGACCCGCGATGGTGATGCAAGCGTAATCGATGCCGCTATCATCAGCGCGGCCCAGCGAGTCGAGCACTACGAAATGGCCGGATATGGAACCGTTCGTACTTATGCTGATCTGCTAGGCAAGCCTGAGTTCGCAAACCTGCTACAGCAGACGCTGGACGAAGAGAAGGAAGCAGACAAGACGCTGACGGAAATCGCGAAAACAATCAACGTGCAAGCAAAGGCAGCTTAGAGACTTTTTGGCTTGTCATTCCGAGCGGATGCTCACGAGCAGTTCGCGTGAGCAGGAGAGAGGAATCCCTACAGCCCTATTAGCAGTTGGTAGGGGATTCCTCACGCCAACAACAGGCGTTCGGAATGACAAACCATCAAAAGCTACCCTTCCGTCTCCTGCAAATCCGCCGAATGCCGCCGCAGTAATGCGGGCAGATTCTGCGAGAAAGCCGAGCGCGGCACGACCATATCGCATCCCGCTTCCTGAGCTTTGAGTTTGAGATCGCCTTGAACGTGGGAGAGGAATCCAACAATTGAAGTCTGCTTCTTCAGCTTGCTTTTCAATTTGGGAATTGTCACAAGCGGTTTTGCGTTGACATTGTTCAGATCGAAGATGATGAGCGAAGGCTTCTCTTCTTCCTCACTGACAAGCCGATCGATGACTTCTTTCTCTGCCTTTGCGAACTCCACTTTCACGCCAAGCTTGCGCGCAACTTCCTGAATTTTTGCGAGGAAGAAGAGATCATCGATGAAGCAGACCACCCGAGTCGGAGAATCGGCCGCGGCAGCCTGCTCGCCGGCCTCGCCATTCGTCGTCTGGCCCTGAGGCATGCCGCGTCCCGGCCCGCGATAGCGTCCATTCTGGGAATAGAAATCGTTTCCGGAACCTTGGGCATTGCGATAGCTGTGGTCCATCGGGCCGACAAACTGCTGGCCGCCATGACGGCGACGCCCGCGTCCCTGGTTTCCGCCCTGCCCTCCCGGGCCGCGCATGCCGTTCGGGCCTGCGCCGGGCTGGTTGTTGTGTTGTCCTTTGCCGCGACGATGGCGGCGACGTCCCCGGTTGCCGGGGTGTTGTGGCTGGTTCGGTCCTTTATTCATCGACGTCCTGTATGTCTGTGTAGAACGGAGGCAGCGGCAGAAGCCACGATGCCTGCACCACGGTTATCTCGCACCGCCGTGAGCGGCCCTGTCACAGAGTAGTTTCGTTACGTTCACCTGCAAGCGGTCTCTTGTCAGAATGCGGAAGCTCCAGCTTCGCTTGAGATCTTGGTTATGGAAATCGCTCGCGAACTATGTACTTTCCAGCGCGCTCCGGTTCGAGATTTCAGGACTCAATTTCGGAATTCCCGGCCTTGAGCGCGGGTGCCGGCACCTGGGTGTGCGGCAATCGGAAGACAACTCAGATGGTAACCGCCCTTTGCGTAGGAATGCAAGTGGATTATTCCATCGGGGGATCGGGCCATCGGATCATCGGGTGATCTGACATCGAACCCTTTCTTATCGCTCGACGTTATCTCACCACCAATAGTGAACGGTGTAGCTTACCTTCTTCTCCCCGTTTGCAGGCACAGGCACGCGGAACTCGATGGTCTGCGAGTCGGTTTGCTTATAGTCGTCCGATTTTGCCGTGATCTTCCAGTTATTCCAGCGATAAAGATGTTCTACGACTCGCACTTCCACAGGAGTTGTTTTGTGGTTCCGCAGATTAATGTCGAAACTTTCCTCGCTCCAGCTTTGGGCCGAATTCACGCGAAAATCGGTGCGCACGCGCTGGCCTATGAGGTCAAATGCGTTTCCCGAATAGAAGCGGACAGTCTCGTCAGCAGGAGTGTGGTCGATCTTGTCTTCACCGGTGAACTCCATTTGCCCGTCAGTATCCCGCCGATAAAAGCGGACGCGTCCTGCCGGCAGCGGCATGCCCAAGTTGTTGGCTTTCGAGTTCTTGAATTCCAACATCACCCAGACTTTGGGATTCGATTTGGTCCCATATTCGGCATTGCCGCGAATGTTGTATATGCTCCAGCCACGATACTGATCTTCGAGGAGGAAGCCGTCATACACGTAAACACGGTCGGCGTGAACGCCATTGGCGCGCAGAAACTCTACTTGCTTTGTTTCGCGATCGCGCAGTGTGGTCGAATGCGCCAGTGTGTAGAGGTGGTATTCGTCAAAGGTTTTCTGTGTGACAACTGGCGCTCCGTTCACCTCCACGGACTGGGTCGCAGCTCTAAACATACCCATTCTGTCGAATTGATTCTGGTTCTGTATCTTGGATACGTCTCCCGCCATCAGCTTGATATGCGCGTTCTCGAACGTCTTGCCGCTTTGGTTGTCGAGCGTTACCCATCCGACGATATCCATGGTGTCTCCCGTTTCGGGAGCGACGACGTTGTAGTCGGCCTTCCAACTCATTCCACCAGACACATATGAGAGCTCCGCGGTCCGCGCTCCTTTTGCCTGCGATTCCAATTCCCAGTCAAAGGTCGGCTTGAGGATCGTGTCGTTCCCCAATGTGGGAAATTGAGGCGTGCCCGGTAGAGAGAACTGCAACTTGCCATTGACTTCGATGATGGGCTGGCCCGCGCCGCCCGAAGCCATCGCGTTCTGCGCCATTTGGTATTGATAACCATACTGCCCGTATGCGGCATAGTGAGGCACGTATCCGCTGCGGATGATCTTTCCTTGCACGATCTCCTGGTGGCCTTGAGCATCGGTACGGACGAAGTCGATCGTCTTGCCTTCGAATAGCGAGAGCAACAAACCGTCTGACAGAGGATCATTGCGGTAATTCTGTTCCAGGATTCTCAATCCGCCGCCGTGCAGGTCGCGCAGTACTACGGAGTCGGGTTCGGCATGCGCCGTGATGTCGCTGAAGGCCACGTGCGTGACGTTCCCATTTAAGTCCAGCGGAATCGTCTGCCGGATGACGGCGAATTGCTGGTTATAGATTGTGAGCGAAGGCTCGGCTTGCTGCTGCGGATCTGCGGACCAAAGTGGAACCAGGAACGTCGATAGGATGAGCCACACGGCAATCGTTCGTGACATGAATATGTTCTCCCCGGTTGAACGCCAGTATGTACTCTGAACGAGCAGGGCAGAAGTACTTGCAGAGTGACCACCGGGAGTACTTAACACATTGCTTTCTATCGACTTTGCGGCCTGAATGCCGGGGGTCTTGAAGGTTTAAATCCCGGCATACAGCGGCTCCTCATGTCCAAACGTTATTTCCCGCTTCTCCTCTTGACAATCAGGAGGAGTGAGCGCATTCTTCTCTTGACACTCAGGAGGAAGAACGCGCTCTATGGGCGATCAGCCGGGTGATGTGGTCCAGGGCACTCTGGACATGCTCATTCTCAAAACTCTCGACCTGCAGCCGATGCACGGGTACGGAATCTCCGTGCGCATCGAGCAGATGAGCAAAGGCGTTTTCCGCGTCAATGCCGGCTCGCTCTTCGTTGCCCTTCAACGGTTGCAGCGATCCGGACAGATCAAAAGCGAGTGGAAGGCCACCGAGAATAGCAGACGAGCAAAGTACTACCTTCTGACCGAATCGGGAAGAAAACGTCTCGCCGCTGAGAGGCGCGAATGGGGACGTCAAGTGGCGGCGATTGCCAGAATTCTGGAAGCGTGACAGGAGCACTTCTATGCTGCGAAACCTGGCTAGCGGATTCCGAGTTCTTCTTGGGAAGAAGCAGCTCGATCGTGAGTTGGAGGAAGAGTTGCGCGGCTATATGGCGATGGCTGTCGAGGAAAAGATACAACTGGGTATGACTCGCAGCGATGCTGTGCGCGCGGTGCGATGGGAGCAAGGCAATCTCGAAGGCGCCAAAGAAGCCGTTCGCGACGCGGGCTGGGAATCCATTTTGGAAACGTTCTGGCAGGATGTCCGGTTTGCTCTTCGCATGCTGCGGAAAAACCCGGGCTTCACCGCAGTCGCTACCCTCACGCTCGCTCTTGGGATTGGAGCGAACACAGCCATTTTCAGCGTCGTCAATGCGGTCCTGCTTCGGCCATTGCCTTACGCGAACCCAGGCCAGTTGGTTCTCGTGCGCGAAGCTAAGCAGGAGTCGGCAATCTCCGGCCAAGGGATGTCGTATCCCACGTTTACTGAATTGCGGGATCACAACCGGTCGTTCACGGCAATCGCCGGTTTGGGCGTTCACTCTCTGGTTCTGACCGGCAGTGGAGAACCCTCAGAGGTGAGCACTGTTGTCGTCACGCCCGATTTCTTCGCGGTGTTCGCAGCGGAGCCGATGCTCGGACGCGTGTTTGTCTCTCAGGATGGCGAGCGCGGCGCAGCGCCGGTAGTGGTGCTCAGCGAAAATCTATGGCGCAGCCGGTTCGGCGCCGATCCGCAGATCGTTGGCCGCTCCATCGACCTCGACATGCGTCCGTACACCGTGATCGGCGTGATGCCTGCGAGCTTCCGCACGCCCTTTGGCAACCAGGTAAACCAGGTTTGGATCCCGCTGGCTCAAGACCCTCTGTTCAGCGCCTGGATGACTCGGCCGCTTCGCGAGCACTGGATGGCGGTGATTGGGCGCGTGCGCCCCGGAATTTCATCGGCGCAGGTGCAGGCGGAGTTGGACACCGTCAGCGCACGGTTTGCGAAAGAGTTTCCAGCAGAGAAGGGATGGACGGTCGGAACTGAACCTCTGCGGCAGACAATCACCGGAGATGTGAAGTTGCCACTGCTCCTGCTGCTTGGGTCGGTAGCCCTGGTGCTCCTGATTACATGCGCGAACGTGGCGAATCTGCTGCTGAGCCGCGCAACCTCGCGCTCGAAGGAAATCGCAATTCGAATTGCGTTGGGTGCCGGCAAGAGTCGCATCGCCCGTCAACTGCTTACGGAGTGCGCCATCCTTGGCCTGCTTGGCGGTCTGATCGGGGCACTTGTGGCTTATTGGGGCGTTGCCACTCTGGCGCCGCTGCTACCTTCCAGTCTGCCGAGATTCCACCCCATTCGCGTGGATGGTTCCGTGCTCGTGTTCACGCTGGTGCTTTCGTTTGGAGCGAGTCTCATATTTGGATTAGCCCCGGTCCTGTCCGCGGCCGGCTCCGACCCGCAAACGGAACTGGGCGAAGGCGCTCGGGCAGGAGAGTCTGCAGGACCACGTCGTGCTCGCGCCTTCCTGGCCGCTGGAGAAATTGCCCTCGCGCTGGTTCTGCTCACAGGAGCGGGTCTGTTGACACGCAGCTTCGCTCAACTCACAGCAGTCGATCCGGGTTTTGAACCGAATCACATCGTCAAGGGAATGGTTTCGCTCCCACAGTTTCAATATTCAACACCCAAACAGTGGGAACATTTTTCAGAGGAACTACTCACTCGTCTTCAGGCTGAGCCGGGAATGAAGGATTCTGCCGTGGCAGGTCCGCTGCCGATTATGGACTGCTGCATTACCCTCGCTTTTCAGATTGTCGGAAATGCTTCGCTGCCGCCCGGATCAGCCGAGAACGCGAACTACGTGCCCGTAAGTCCAGGCTACTTTTCGGTTATGGGAATCCCTCTGCTTCGTGGACGTTTGTTCGACGACTCTGACTCCTCTTCCTCGCCAGCCGTTACGGTGATCAGTGAGGCATTGGCGAAGCGCTATTTCCCGCACGAGAATCCGCTGGGCCGGCACCTCACGTTTGGCTTTCCCGCGAACGGCGTGTCGTCGCGGGACATCGTGGGCATCGTTGGCGATATACACGATGTCTCGTTAGGCAAGGAACCAGGACCTATGTTGTACGTTCCCTTCGCCCAGGCGCCTCTCTATGGCGCCGAAGTTGTAGTGAAGAGCACTCTGAGCGCTTCGGCGGTGGTTGGCGCAATTCGCAGCGCTACCCACCAGATCGATAAGAATCTGCCGGTAACGGATGTTGCGTCCTTGCCCGATGCCCTGAGCGCCTCCGTCGCGCAGCCGCGCTTCCGTACTCTGCTCATCGCGTTATTTGGCGTGCTTGCGCTGATTCTCGCAGCGATAGGCATCTTCGGGGTCATCTCGTATTCAGTTTCTCGTCGTACTCATGAATTGGGAATTCGGATGGCGCTTGGTGCGCAACCCGGCTCAGTTCTGAGCATGATTTTGCGCGAGACTCTGGCGCTCACATTGCTCGGAATCGCGGTCGGCATACCTTGCGCTCTCGCTGCTGCGCGACTCATTACCCATCTACTTTTTAAAGTGAAGTCCTACGACCCACTCACTCTGGTGCTGGTTCCGCTTGCCTTGCTTGCCGTCGCGATTCTGGCCGGTTATATCCCGGCATTACGCGCCACGAAGGTCGATCCTATGGTGGCTCTGCGTTATCAGTGAATGACCGCGAAAGCTGACTCTATTTTGGACCGTGCAATTTAGAGTCAACGAGAGGTTCCGGCAAAATCAGCTGGATTCATCGACATGGCTGATGGTGGCAAGTCCGCGGCGCCAGTACCTAACGTCCTGTTAGGCGCATTGCCCATCTGCAGCTCTAGTGTTTCGCCGTTAACGATGTCAGCATGGCGAATCCAAACTTGATTGATAGCTTTTCCGTTGAGCCGAATCGCTTGAATGTATTTGTTGTCCTTTGAATTATTGAGGCAAACGATGCGGAAGCTTCTTCCGTTGTGCAGTCGAATGGTGATGCGATCAAAAACCGGGCTGGCGAGATCGTAGATCGGCACGCCCGGCGTGACCGGATAAAAGCCCATCATTGAGAAGACGACAAACGACGACATCCCACCGCCATCCTCGTCGCCCGGCATTCCCAAAGTGGTATCGGTGAACCATGTATCCAGCAGCATGCGGACGCGCTCCTGCGTCTTCCACGGCGCGCCGAGATAGTTGTAAATGTAAGGAATGTGAAGGCTGGGCTCGTTGCCCATCGAGAACTGGCCGACAAGTCCGCTGGCGTCGGGAAACTTCGCCCAGAATTCGTACTTGCTTCTGCCCAGGGGCTCACGGAATAGCTGGTCCAGTTTTGCTTCCGCTTTCGCACGACCGCCTATTAACTCAAACAATCCCTGGAGGTCGTGCTGAACGTCCCAATCGTAGGTATAGCCGTTATTCTCGGTGGTGTAGTCGCGTCCACCCTGGCCGCCCGACCAGCCGGGGTCGAAGGGCTCGATCCAATTGCCGGCTTCGTCCTTAGGCCAGACATGACCTTTCTCCTGACGAAACAGGTTTTTGTAGTTAGCGGCCCGCTTCAGGAAATACTGATAATCGGTGTTGTTGCCGAGCGCACGCGCGAGTTGCGCCGTGGACCAGTCGTCGTAGCTTTGCGCTTCCGTAACTGAAATCGCCTGCCGTCGCTCGAAGGGATGAACTTCTGCGACGGTCTCCTTTTCTCCCGGATGAAGCGCAGGCATATAGCCGTGTGCGGCCAGGAAATCATCCAGCGAAGTCTTCGGCCCACGACGCCAAGGCAGCCACGTGCCCTCGACAGAATTTTTCTTTATTCCCGCGTAAGCAGTTGCGAGATCGAAATTCGTGATCCCTTTCATCCAGGCATCTGCCATCCACGGCGCAACGGGATTGGCGGTCATGCATTCGTGATTGCCCCAAAGCTCAGCAAATGTGGGCATCCACCCGGATTGCTCATACATACGGACAAATGACTGGATCTTGTCCGCCTCCATCTCCGGATTGAGCAAAGTCTGCAGAGGTTCCAGAGCGCGGTAGGTATCCCACAACCAATTGTCCACATAGAACGGACGCGAATCCTGGTGGACCTGATGATCGAATGCACTGTAATAGCGTCCATCCTCAGTGATGATGACCATCCGCTCATAGCTGCGATACAGAGCGGTGTAGAAGACGCGCCGCTGTTCCGGTGTGCCCCCTTCAACCTGAATCTGGCCGAGCACTTCATTCCAGCGATCGCGAGCGCGATGTTTGATACTTTCGAAGTTCCAATCTGGAATTTCTTCCTGCAGATTTTTCCTCGCTTGCTCAATGCTGATGAAGGAAATGCCATAGCGGAATTCCAAAACCTTTTGGTCTGGCGCCGAAATGACCAGGAGTTTCCCATTCTTGGTGTTCCGGGTTTCTATCTTCACCGGCGCACTAAATTCGCCGTAGACGAACGCGTGCATCGTGCCGGGAGACATTCGGCCTTGACCGACGATGTTCTCGCTACCGGAAACACTGTTATCGGCACCACTCGAAAGCTCTCCACCCTGCCGATTTGCGAGCAGTACGACCGCCTTACCCGCGGGAAAAGTGAAACGAAAATACCCGCAGTGCGCGGTTGGGGTGAATTCGCTCTGGATCAGTGAGTCACGAAATCGCGCCGAGTAGTAATAAGGAGTCTCGGTTTCATGGTCATACGCCATCGGACGATCCCATGTGTCCGGCACGCCGTCGCTCGGCATAAGCCAAAAGAGCTCGCCCATGCGATGAGAAATGATGGTCAACGGGAAAGAATGAATCTGGTCATCCAGCTGGTCTTTTCTGACCGGATACACACGCACCATGCTGTTAGGAAGAGAAACCGTGGGTCGAGTCGGTTCGAGCAGGAAACCCTGTCCGCCGATGCTCGGATCCACAAACTCGACCTGTGCAGCGGCAGTAGCCACGTTTAATGAGGCAACAATAAACACCCACAAAAACCGCTTTACCTGGACCAACGTCCGCAACCATCCGTTGCAATGCATCATTCCGATTCTCCAATTAGGGCGCCGCTAGTTCGCAGGCATGCCTAGGGAAGCTTGTAATCCCTTCGACTGCAGGACCGAGCATAACGTAGCGCGAATCGAGGCGGCGGGTTCCTCCCGGCTTGCTGAACCTTCTAAATTCCGCACTTCATATTGCATTCCCATAGGAGTTGTCGCATGATATATGGCATACCAATAGGAGAGTTCATGGGCCAAAAAGAGGTGCAGCAGGGGACATTGGCGTTGATGGTGCTGAAGACGCTGGAGAGCATGGGTACATTGCATGGTTACGGCATCGCGCGGCGCATTGAGCAGATCAGCGGCGATCTACTCTCCGTGAACTATGGAACGCTTTACCCTGCGCTCCTTAAGTTGGAGCAAGAAGGCTACATCGCTTCTGAATGGGGAGTATCCGAAAACAACCGTCGCGCTAAGTACTACCGCCTCACGCGTGCGGGCAAGAAGCAGGTCGAGCGTGAGACACGAGAGTGGCAGGAGACTACCGATATCCTTGCACGCTTTCTGGCGCCGGAGACGTTGCGATGAAGGCCCTCCGCGCGCTCCTATCCCGCATCGCCGGCCTCTTTGATCGCGAGCACCGTGACGCCGAACTTGAAGACGAGCTGCAAAGTGTCCTTCAGATGCATATCGAAGACAACCTGCGCGCCGGCCTCACGCCCGAGGAAGCTCGCCGACGGGCGCTGATCAAGCTTGGAGGCATGGATCAGGTCAGTGAAGCGTATCGCGAACAGCGCGGGATTCCTATTTTGGAAACCATGGCACAGGACATCCGATTTGCTATCCGCGGCATGCGCAAAAACCCGGGATTCACGGCCGTTGCGCTCCTCACGCTGGCCCTGGGCATCGGCGCCAACACCGCTCTTTTTTCCGTTGTGAATGGAGTTCTGCTGAATCCGCTGCCATATCCGAATCCGGAACAGCTCGTTATTCTGTTCGGTCAGACAAAGCAATTCGAGCACGCGTCAGTTTCGTATCCGAACTATCTGGATTGGGAAAAGCAGAGCCACAGCTTCTCTTCGATGGCAGCATTTCGCGGAGAAAGCTTCAATGTTACCGGTCAGGACGAGCCTGAGCGCCTGCCGGGGTACATGATTTCGTCAACGTTCTTTTCGACCCTGGGAGTCTCTCCCATTTTGGGCCGCACGATTTCCGCTCAGGAGGACATCGCGGGCGGGTCCCCGGTTGCCTTGATAGGCGAGGGTCTGTGGAAGCGGAAGTTTGGAGCTTCGTCGAGCGTGCTCGGACGGACCATGGTTCTGAACGGCACCGGATATGCGATCGTCGGCGTGGTTCCAGCGAGTTTTCGTCTGTACAGCGGAGGCCACCCTGAAGTTTACGTTCCTATTGGACAGTGGACGGATCCCACGTTTCGCGATCGGACGATAGGAATGGGCATGGGCGTGGTCGCGCGTCTAAAGCCGAATGCCACTCTCGCGCAGGCCCGCGCGGACGTGGAGAACGTCGCTCGCAATCTCGCCGTTGCATATCCGCAGGCCGACACTGGGCTAAGCATCGGCGTGCTCAGGCTGAAAGACGATATGGTCGAGGACATTAGAGGAACACTCCTCGTTCTGCTCGCCGCCGTCGGTTTCGTGTTGCTCATCGCGTGCACGAACGTAGCGAACCTTCTGCTCGCGCGTTCGAACGGCCGCGCGCGGGAGTTCGCTGTGCGAAGCGCACTGGGAGCAAGTCATTTGCGACTCATCCGACAGCTGCTTACGGAGAGTGCGTTGCTAGGAATAATCGGAGGAGCGCTCGGTCTCGTACTCGCGGCTCAGGGTACCAAGTTCGTGCTCGCCGCCGTACCGCAAGCGCTGCCTCGAGCACAAGAAATCGGTATTGATACTCACGTGCTCGTCTTTACTCTTGTCGCTTCTCTTTTGGCTGGAGTTCTGTTCGGCCTTGTTCCTGCTCTCAGGCTGTGGCACACGAACCTGCAGCAGACGTTGAGGGAAGGCGGAAGGGGAACATCCGGAACGCGACAGCGCACACAGAATGCATTCGTAATCGCCGAGATGGCGATTGCCCTGGTGCTGCTCGTAGGCGCGGGCCTGATGATCAGGAGCCTGGCCGTGCTCTGGGGAGTGAATCCCGGCTTCGATCCGCATAACGTACTTACATTCAGCGTGACGACCCCGCCATCAGTGATCAGGAGCCCTGCACAGACCCGAGTTGCAATGCGCCAGCTTCACGATGCGGTTCGCAACACGCCGGGCATACAGGCGGCATCGCTGACCGACGGTGCGCTTCCAATGGATGGAGACTCCGAGGTCCCCTTCTGGCTCGAGGGTCAGCCAAAACCGGCCAACACCTCCGACATGAACTGGGCGCTGTTCTACATCGCGGAACCCGACTACCAGAAAGCAATGGGATTTCCGCTCCTGAGTGGACGATTCATCTCTGAGAACGACACGCAGACGTCTCCGCCGGTGATCGTCATCGACGAATATCTCGCGCACAAGTATTTCCCAAATGAGAACCCGATCGGCAAGCATCTGAACATTGGACTTCTGGATTTGCAACCGGAGATCGTCGGCGTAGTAGGCCACGTAAAGCATTGGGGCCTGGACAAGGATTCGCAGCAAAAGGTTCAGGCACAGGTGTACGTGCCCTTGAACCAGATACCCGACAGGTTCTGGCCGTTGCTGAATCGCGGAGCCTATTTGATGCTCCGCTCCAGCGTCGATCCGCTAACGCTGCTTCCAGCGCTGCGCGCATCGATTTCAAAAGTGAATCATGAGCACGTGATCTACAACGTCAGGACTTTCGACCAGATCATCTCCGATTCGTTGGCGGAGCGGCGCTTCTCGATGATCCTGCTCGGACTGTTCGCCGCACTGGCGCTCGTGCTTTCCAGCATCGGAATCTATGGCGTGATCTCTCATCTGGTCGGACAACGCGTTCCCGAAATAGGAACTCGCATGGCGCTCGGAGCGCAGCGCAAAGATGTTCTGCGACTGATTCTCGGACGCGGCATCGCGCTGTCCGCCGCCGGTGTGATACTCGGTTCATTGCTGGCGCTGATACTCACGCGCCAGATGCGAAGCATGATCTACGGTGTAACCGCCACCGATCCTCTGACCTTCGCGGGAGTGGCTCTGCTGCTGATGCTCGTAGCGACTGGGGCATGCTACATGCCCGCCCGCCGTGCGATGCGAGTTGATCCCATGAGCGCTTTGCGGCACGAATGATAATTGATCGTTACCTGCACCCCGTCGATTCGGGCGATTACACGCGATCACATTCACTCCAGTGGACCAAGCTGCGTGACTCACTTTCGGCACTAGAAAATTTCTGCAGCCAGATTACAGTACAAGCATGAGTTCACGTTTTGCATGGATCGCGCTGCTGATGGTTCCCATTGCTGCTGCAGCGCAGAGCGCTTCCCCAAAGCAGCCGTCGGTTGATTTACAGGCTTTTGTCTCCGCGCAGTTCGGGCCGGAGTTCGAGTTGATCAAGGGTTTTCCGGTATTGACTGGCGATTTCAACGGAGATGGCGTCGAGGATGCGGCGATTGTGGCTACGACTCACGGCGGGTTCCAGCCGGACTCCGGCCAGTTTCGCGTGCTTGACCCTTCAAGCGCTTATTTCGGATTGGGCGATCCGAAGATCACATCGCAATTCGCTTCGAAGTATCCTGGCGGACCTCGTTATCTGCTGATCATCCATGGCAGTGGCAGCGAGGGATGGCATGCGAAGAACCCGAAGGAGCGCTTCGTAATCATCAATTTGGCCTTTGATCATCTCTCTGTGGGCCGCGTGAAGCGCAAGAAGAAGATCATCGACGACATCGGCGTGGAAGAGACGGGAATTCTGAATTCCTTTCTTTTCTGGAATGGACGACGCTACGAATGGCAGCCGGGTGCTTCTGAGCTGTAGGCCCGTGATATCCGGCTAGGCGTACAATGCCTTTTCCCCTACCCGGTTCATGCGCGTCCTCATCATTAGCGATATTCACGCGAATATCTATGCCTTTAATGCCTGCAGGGCGGCTTTTCCAGCACGCGACGTGGTCTGGAACCTCGGCGACGTGGTTGGCTATGGCGCCAATCCCAATGAGGTGATCGCCGGCTCGCGTGAAATGGGAAGGCTCTTCGTTCGCGGCAATCATGACAAAGCTTGCTCAGGCGTGAGTGACTTGGAAGGATTCAATCCCATCGCCGCGCTCGCGGCTGTGTGGACGCAGAAAAATCTTACGGGAGCGAATCTCGACTGGCTGAAAGCTTTGCCAAAAGGACCGATTAAGCCGGCGACAGGGTTGGAAGTGAGCTGCGTACACGGTTCGCCGGTCGATGAGGACGAATACGTGCTCAACGTCCAGGATGCCGCCGAGCCGCTGATGCATCCTGTGGCGCCATTGACTTTCTTTGGGCACACTCACATCCAGGGTGGATTCTTCGCCCAAAACGGGAAGATGCACGCCATACGTCCGGCATTTGCAGATCGTGCGAAGCAGCAGAAAATCGAATTTCGCCTCGAGCCGGGCGCGGCGTACATGATCAACCCCGGATCGATTGGACAGCCGCGCGACGGCGACCCTCGCGCTGGTTTCGCCATGTACGATTCCGATGCGTCGCTTGTGACCTTTTATCGCATTCCCTATGACATTGCTGCGGCCCAGAAGGACATTCGTGATGCCGGTCTGCCGACACGCCTGGCGGACCGTCTCTCCGAAGGACGATGACGTAAACTCAACTGAATGTCGTCCAAACCTCTGCCCCACTCCGGAAGCGGTTCGCTCTTTCCTGAAGATAGTTCGCGGGAGTCCCGACAGACTCAGCCGGTCTCGTGGATTACCGCAAATGTCGATGGAGGCGCGCGCGGCAATCCAGGCCCCGCCGGCTACGGCGTGTACATTCGCGACGCGTCGGGAGCACCGCTTAAGCAGATCAGCGAATATATCGGACACAAGACCAACAACTTCGCCGAATATTCCGCCCTGCTAGCTGCTCTGCAGTTTGCAGTGGATAACGGACACAAAGGGTTGAAGGTGATCAGCGATTCGGAGTTGATGGTTCGGCAAATGACGGGACGCTATCGCGTGAGCAGTCCGGACCTGAAGCCGTTGTACGAGAAAGCCCGGTCGCTGGTTCGGCAGCTGGATAAGTTCAGCATCGAGCATGTGCTGCGTGCGCAAAACAAGCACGCTGACCGGCTGGCGAATGAGGCCATGGATCGCGGAATGGGGAAGAAGTGACAATCCATTGTTGGATTGCCGATTACTTAACTCGTTCTGCTTTGTTCCAAGACAGCCCTCAACAATTCATGCGGTGACGTCGCGAAAGGGTTCGTCACCGTAACACCCCGCCACGTAAATCCGTCCTGGAGGTCCTCGGTTAATACCAGCCGACACCCGGCTTCAGCCGCAGCAGAGAGCATGACTGCATCCCAAATCCCGATTCGGTGATCCTTCGCAAGGTCAACTGCTGCGAGCATTACGGCGGCCGAGGTTTCAATCAGAGGGAAGGTATCTCGCCAGCTTACAACTGAGGCATGAGCTCTTGCTGTGGAGCGTCCCACTTTTCCCACCAGCAGATTGAACAATTCTCCTAACGCTTGTACCGGTACCAAAGTCGATCCACGAGGAAGTTTCGTGAGCAACTCAACGGCTACATTTTGCATAGGTACGCCGTTTACCCCTTCGGCGTACGCTAACACGCTCGTATCTAAGGCAACTCTCACTTCCCGTCCTCATACAATTCATCTCTTTTCCAATGTCCGATCGTAGTTGGCCGCTCCGATCGCAATCTTTTGATCAGAGCAGAGAGTGCTTGTCGGGACACGTCCTCTCCGCTATCGATGGGTCCTAGCCTGGCGATGGGCTTGCCGTGCGCAGTCACAATGTAGCTGTGACCTTCGCGGACCATGCGGAGAAGCTCCGAAAATCTTCGATTCGCATCAGCTGCCGAGACTGACTTTTCCATGCCCACCTGTATGTAGTGATATTACCTACAATTATAACCGAAGTTGCAAAGCTAGACGGCTCGCTTTGGCTAATGATCGATAGCGAGTGTTTCGTTCCAGAATGGGACGAAAATCTCTGGCCCCTTAAAGCTCGATTTCCATGCCTTCGGCCGCAGCCGTGACCTTGGGATAGTGGTCGCGCGCGGTTTTGACCACCTTATCGATAAGGGAATCGTCGTGATCGGGATCATGGTGGAAGAGGACTAGCTCTTTGGCTCCGCTTTCCATCACGATGTTAATGGCTTCGCGCCAGTGGCTGTGTCCCCAGCCGCGCTTCTTCGCTTTGTATTCTTCAGGAAGATACTGAGCATCGTAGATGAGTACATCGGCTCCTTCGGCGAGCTTGCGGACGTTTTTATCGAACACCGGGTGTCCGGGCTCGTTGTCGGTGGCATAGACAACCACTTTCTGCGGCGTTTCGATGCGGAACCCAAGGCATCCTTGCGGATGATTGAGCCATTTCGACTCGATGGTGCAGTGGTCAAAAGCAATGCGATCTTCTTCTATGTTCGCGAAATTTCTGTGCGCAGCCATCTCGCTCATATCCACCGGGAAGTAAGGATCGGACATTTGTTCTTCGATGGCGCGTTGCAGCCCACGCGAGCGATTTGAGGAATGGAAGATGAAGTGATTCTCGCGGTTCTCGTAGAGCGGGGCAAAGAATGGTATGCCTTGAATATGGTCCCAGTGGAAATGCGAGAGGAAGACGTGTGCTGAGATCGGCCTGCCTGCGAACTCGGCGTCCAGACTCTTTCCCAAATTGCGAAAGCCGGTGCCGCAATCGAAGACAAACATCTGGCCATCGACGCGAACCTCTACGCAGGAAGTGTTGCCGCCGTAGCGCAGATTCTCAGCTTGCGGCGTGGGAGTTGATCCGCGTACGCCCCAGAATTTCACTCGCATTCCCATCTTTATCGTTTGCGGTCCGGGGACGCGTACTTTACGTCCTCAAGTTTCGACTTCCTTCCATCGGAGATGCGTCAAAGTGCGAAAAATTTCGCTGAGTATAAGCTAGCAGACTGATTTTGGGTCAATGCAGAAGAGTGAGAAGGCGTACAAACACAGTTACCAAAGATTAAATGCCCGCGTTATAGCAGATGCATTTCTTTGCATAGCAACTTCGGATCTCCGGTCACCAAGCTTCTGGCACCGTTTGACTCCCAGATGCAGCGTGGGCTAGCCTCGAAGTTCCTCCATTACGGGCTCATTTTCCAGCTATGTCCTTCATTCCTCAAAAGAGCCGAAAAGCTTTCGCGCTCCTTGTCACTTTCCTTGCCTTAACTCTTGCCGGCAACGGGAGCATGCGTCCTACGCATGCACAGAAAGCCATGGTCGCCAGCGTTCATTCGCTGGCTACTGACGCCGGCGTCGAAATCATGCGTGAGGGCGGGAACGCAATCGACGCAGCTGTTGCTACCGGATTCGCGCTCGCAGTGGTTCATCCGCAGGCGGGAAACATCGGCGGCGGTGGATTCATGCTCATCCGCATGGCCGATGGCAAGTTGCACTTCCTCGACTACCGCGAGAAGGCTCCGGCTGCCGCGACTGCTGACATGTATTGGGACAAGCAAGGCAACGTGGTTCCCAATTTGAGCACGGTCGGATACAAGGCCATCGGAGTTCCTGGATCGGTCGCAGGCATGGCCATGGCCGAGAAGAGATGGGGCAAGCTTGGCCTGGAAAAAGTCATGGCTCCGGCGATCCGGCTGGCGGAAGATGGCTATCCGCTACCCTGGGAGTATGCCCGCGAGTTTCGCGGCAATCGCCTCGCGCAGTTTCCCGAAACGCGCCGCATCTTCCAGCGTGACGGCAAGTACTACGAGCAGGGTGAGATCTTCAAACAACCCGAATTAGCGCGAACGCTGGAGCGAATCGCCGCGAAGCCGGATGACTTCTATCATGGCCAGTTAGCACAACAGATCGCCGCTGCCGTTCAGAAAGGCGGCGGGATTATCACGGCGCAGGACCTTGCGAACTACGAGGCAAAGGAGCGAGAGCCCATACATGGCACCTATCGCGCCTACGATGTTTACAGTGCTCCGCCGCCGTCCTCCGGCGGAATCGCGCTGGTGGAAATCCTGAATATCCTTGAGAAATATGATCTAGCCTCGCTGGGCGCTGATTCGGCCGAGGCCATGCATCTCACCGTCGAAGCGTATCGTCGCGCTTTCATGGACCGTGCCGATTTTCTTGGCGATCCGGATTTTGCCAGAATCCCCGTTGCGCAGTTGATCGATAAAAGTTACGCCAATGCCTGGCGCGAATCGATCAATCCCGACCACGCCAGCATCAGCAAAGATCTGCGGCGTCCGGTCAGTGCATTCAACGATTTAGACAAAGTCGCGCGTGCGGCAACTGCATCCGAGCCCAGCGACACGACCCATTATTCCGTCGTCGATCCGGACGGGAACGCCGTAGCAGTAACAACCACGCTGAACGGCAGCTTTGGATCCGCGGTCACGGCTGACGGCCTTGGATTCTTGCTGAACAATGAAATGGATGATTTCACCGCCAAAGCCGGCGTTCCGAATATGTATGGACTGATTCAGGGACCCGCTAATGCGGTAGGCGCAAACAAGCGCCCGCTATCTGCGATGACGCCAACCATTGTCACCAAGGATGGCAAATTGTTTCTTGTCGTCGGATCGCCTGGCGGTCCTACCATCATCACAACCGTCGCGAACGTGCTTATGGGTGTAATCGATTACCGACTTGATATTCAACAAGCAGTCGATGCTCCACGCTTTCATAATCAGTGGCTGCCGGATAAGACAACCGTGGAACGCAATCGCTTTTCGCCGGATACCATCAAGCTGCTGCGAGCGGAAGGGCACACCATCGACGATCACGACTCGTATTGGGGTGACGCCGAGTGCATTATGATTGATCCCAAAACGGGAGAGCGCCTCGGCGGCCACGATGAGCGCAGCGGCTACGGAAAGGCGGCGGGATTCTGATGTTGCGCGCAATGTCCACTCACGTACGCGTCCGCGAACGCCTGCAGATCAGCCATCTGGAAGCAATGATCAACGGCGGTGCCCAGGCAATTGAACTCTTTTGCCAGAAAGAGCACTTCGATTACACCGATCGCGCTCGCGTTCGCGAGCTGGCTGGATGGTTTCGCGAGCATCCTGACGTACTGCATTCGCTGCACTCGCCTATTTACAGTGAGGCGGATTACGGCCGACACATGGCGCCGCCAGTAAACGTTGTTGCTGACGAAAAGTTCCAGCGGATCGCGGCCATGGATGAGGCCAAACGTGCCATCGAATTCGCCGAACAGACGCCGTTTCGTTTCCTGATCCAGCACCTCGGTGTGGGAAGGGAAAAATGGGAGCCGCGCAAGATGGAATACGCGATCACCGCTCTCGAGCATCTGCGCGTCTTTGCTAAGCCTCTCGGAGTCACCGTCCTTGTCGAAAACATCGATAACGAGATCACGACTCCAGACAAACTCCAGGAAATCGTGAACACCGCCCATTTCGATGACATCGGCTTCTGTTTTGATATCGGCCATGCCCATTTTGGGATGGGTGTCCGCGCCAGCTTCAGCACCATGCAGGACAAGATTCGTTCCACCCACCTGCACGACAACCACGGCATGCGCGACGAGCACCTGTGGATTGGCGAAGGCACGATCGACTGGGATGAAGCTATGGGCCTTTTACGTTCAGCTCCACATACCCCCGCGCTGCTCCTCGAGATTACCGGCGAATCCCAAAAAGAAATTTCCGCAGCAGCGAGCGAAAGCTTTGCCAAACTGGAGAAGGCAATGGAGGCTGCTCAACAAATGGCTGAAAGATGAGCTTGCATTCCAATGCGGCAGCCGGTTCCTCTGTCCTGATCCGCTGCATTGCAAAGCTGAGGGAATCTGCTTCTGCTAAAATCCCCTGCGCTCCTGAATGAACAAATTATTTGCGGAGGCTCCGATGCGCTCTTTCGTCAACACCATTTTGGGATTCATTTTGTGCGTCGCAGTCGTCTTTATAACCGGCTGCGGCTATCACAACGACAAAGAGAAGTACTACCTGATCTCAGCCAACATTCAGTTGCCCTACTGGCAGGCGGCCGCCACGGGCATCCGGCGCGCCACGCACGAAATGCAGGTACAGAGCCAGTTCTCGGGACCGGACAGCTACGACGCACAAGCTGAGGTGGAGGCCTTTCGGCAGGCGGTCGCAGCGAAGCCCGCAGGGATTCTTGTTTCACCCGCTGATCCGAAATTGATGGCTCCTGAAATCGACAGAGCCATTGCCGCCGGGATTCCTGTCGTCACCGTCGATTCCGATGCCCCTGATAGCAAACGACTCTTCTATGTCGGAACCAACAACTACGAAGCCGGCCAGCTTGGAGCTCAGGTGGCGATCCAGAAGAGCAATGGCAAAGGTAATTTCATGGTGTTCACCATGCCCGGACAGGCCAATCTCGACCAGCGGCTTGATGGATACCGCAAGGCCTTTGCTGCGCATCCGGCAATGAAGATCGTGCAGGTCGTCGATATTCACGGGCAGCCGACGGCGGCGTTTGACGCAGCTAGTGCCTCTCTGGCCAAGAAAGGCGCAGAAAAGATCGATGGCTACATCTGCCTGGAAGCCTCAGCAGGTAAAGAGGTCGCGCAGGTGATGCGCAATTACAAGATCACAGATCGCATTATCGTGGCCATGGATACTGACCAGGAGACGCTCGATGCCGTCCGAGATGGCACGATTGCCGCCACTATAGCCCAGAAGCCTTCAACCATGACGTACGTGGGTACCATGATGCTCGACACCTTGCATCACCACCTCCCCAGTTCGCTCGATCAGAACTGGAAAGCGGACCCATATTCGCCCGTGCCTGCCTTTGTGGATACCGGAGCTACCTTGATCGACAAGAGCAATCTGGATGACTTCATTAAGGCGCGCGATGCGGCCGCGAATAGATGACACAACTGTGTGCGGTAGCCGATGGGCCGACGGTGCTCGAATGGCCATCTTCGGTCCGGATCGCACAACGCGAATGCAAAGCGAGAACGTGTTATCTCCTCCCTGATTCTTGGTTCATAAAAGGGTGCATGTGCATCCAGCAACTCAGGCATCTCTCCAGACCTGCTCCCGTTTTTGCTCATTGAGAACGTACAAAATACTCGATTCAGCAACTCACGCTAGGTATCTGATTTTGCGCTACTTGCATCCTATTCAAACCAAAGGACTAGCACTTCCGCCAGTCAAATTGAGAATGGCAGACGAATTGATATAAGGCCCAGTGAGTGGGAATGCGGCCTGCCGACTCCGGTTCGCAATTATGAGCGGAGCGGTGGCAATGGACGAGGCCGAGCGTCCCCTAAAGGCTTTCCCGGACCCTCCCCCAACACAGGCTCCGGAACATTTTGGAGGATTTGAACAAATGAAGTTCCGTTACTTGCTTTCCTTGCCATTGGCTGCAACTCTGATGGTTCCGGCTTTTGCCCAGCAGACCAACAGCAGCACAGATCAGCAGACAGCGCCGGCTTCGCAGACCGTCGCCCCTGCCGCGCAATCGCAGCCGAACGGCCCGAACACAAACAACGACGTTAATCTCTCCGCGCACCAGCCGCTCAAGCAGGACACACACGAAGGCTTCTGGGGACACCTGAATCCCTTCGCCCGTAAAAAATACGTTCAGCGCCAGGTGACGCCCATCCGCGATCGCATGAACGAGCTTGATGAGCTCACTTCGAAGAACTCGAAGGACATTAAGGACGTTGATGCTCGCTCGCAGGAAGGTATCCGCCAGGCTTCGCTCAAGGCCGATCAAGCCGATCAGCATGCTGTCGACGCCGGCAACCGCGCGCAGGCCGCGCAGCAGACGATTGATCAAGCCAGCACGCGATTGAACACCGTGCAGCAGACCATCAGCACGCTCGATCAGTACCAGCCGGTCACCGACACCGAGATCCGCTTCCGTCCTGGACAGCAGGTGCTGAGCACGAAGGCGAAAGAGGCTCTCGATCAGCTTGCTGACCAGATGAAGAATGAGCGCGGCACCATCGTGCAGATTCAGGGATTCTCATCCGGACGCGGTACCACCGCCATTGCCAACTCGCAGAACATGGCGCAGAGCGTGGTTCGTTACCTTGTCATCGAGCATGACATCCCGCTCTATCGCATTTACACGATCGGAGTAGGTAATGCCGCAGTGAAGACAACCGCCGACAACACCACCGCGAAACACATCCGCGGCGGACGCGTCGAAGTTGCTTTGCTGAAGAACGGCGTAGCTGACTTGGCTCAGACCCAGACCGCCGGTGCACAGCCGAATTATCAGCCGACCGCAACCAGTTCGCAGCAGGGCGGCGTAGCAGGCGCAGTTCCAGTGGCTCCGGCGACCACTACGCAGCAGCCGGCAACGGCAACGCAGCCGGCCGGTAACGTAAATAACAACAACAACAGCACGCAGCAGATTCCGCGTCAGTAACACCAAGAATTACGTAAAAACGAAGAGGCTCCGCCAAGGCGGGGCCTTTTTCTTTGCACCGCTTTCGCTTGGGCCGGAGCAACTATCCGCAATCCTTCTCCTGGATTCAACCGCGCGGCTATGTACCTGGATACGCCAACCTGCACACTGCTGTCACTCACAACATGGGACGAAATGTGCATTTGTCTGCAGAACAGCAATACCGAAAGTACCTGCGTAACCTTACAGCCGACTCCGACCTGGCCTACGATGCAGGCGGATGCCTCTCCGAGCCAGATCTCGATTCAGCGTTGCGACGCTTTTACTGTGCCTGTTCGCCATTGCAGCGAGAGCACAGGATGCGACGGATGAGCTTCGGCCTGTTCCGGTTCTGTCCGGTAGTGCGGGGGAAGTTCCGATTGTGGAAGGCGGGCAAACCACGCTGGTCTCCATCATTAGTCCTGTCGTTTTGGTTCCATTTGGGGAAAAGTGGCTGGTGGAAAGTCGAGCGTCTTTCGAAGGAGACTTTACCGATCAGCAGCCCGGCACCAATTTCGGCGGGAAGGTCAATAAAGAAATCGAGTACCTTCAGCTCGACTACATCGCCAATCCATACGTAACTGTTACAGCGGGACGTTTTCTCAATCCGTTCGGAATCTATAACGAACGGCTCTATCCAGTTTGGATTCGCAACCTGCAAACAGATCCGTTGATTCTTCCGCTGGAAGGCGAATCGCGGGATGGTGTAATGCTGCGCGGAGGGGTTCCTCTGAGTTCCGAGGTCAATCTGAATTACGCCACATTCTTCTCCGCCCAAAGCTCCACAAATAAGCTCGAATCCGATCGCGGGATAGGTGGTCGCGTCGGATTGTTTTTCCCCGCGCACCGCCTGGAGATAGGAGGAACGGTTGAGCACGCGCTGGTTGAAGATCGCTCCAACCGATTTGGCTTCCATTTCGAACAACAACCTTTTTCGATGCCGCTTGATGTCCGCGCAGAGTACGCACACGGCGCCGAGGGCAGCGGCTGGTGGATTGAGCCTGCGTACACGCTCTCCGGCTTGCCGTGGGTTAAAGCCATAATGCGCAAGACGCAATTGGTCTCGCGCTACCAGCAGTTCTACATTGGGAATGGTGAGGACGAGGATTTACCTTCTGCCGATACCCGTATCGCCGAGTTTGGCATGAACTACTACATCTGTGACGGCTTCAGAGCCACCGCCAGTTACGGCCGCGAATTCAGCGCTGCCGGAAATCAGAATGTCTGGACTGTTGGTCTCACCTATCGCTGGGTTCTGCCGCTCGGACTCGGAGGCCGCTTATGAAACGCGGTTGTTTTCTTCTTGCTCTGCTCTGCATTTTCCCGGTGGCATTGCTGTGTTCGTCTCCCGATCCGAAGCCTGCGCCTGTGCTGAAGTCGAAGAACACTCATACCGAGTGGAGCGTGGCTGCGGGTGAACAACGATATCGTGCGAACTGCTCGCGCTGTCATCAGGCGCCGCCCAAATTTCAGCCTGCCGCCATGGCCACGCTGGTTCGCCACATGCGTGTTCGCGCCATGATCACCGATGACGATATGCATGCAATCTTGAAGTACATGACACAATGATCATCGCTGCGACAATTCGAGTCCTGATGATAGTGGCACTTCTGTCCGGCGATGCTGCACCTGCGCGCGTGGTCCACCTGGTTGCCGACCACGACAGCACGTTTCGCGTGGATGGTCCGAACAGCTCAGAGCTCGATCTGCTGGCCGGCGAGCCAATCACGCTTCATGTCGAGGCACACAAGGCCAAAAGCATGAACCGCGACGGCTCGGTGCACGGGCTCGTCCTGCTCGATTCCCATCGCAAGCCGGTGCCTGGATGGGAGCTAATGTTCAAACCTGGCGTTCAGGAAATGCACCTCGCTGCACCAGCCGATCCGGGCGTCTACGAAGCAGTTTGCACCGTGATCTGCAGCACTGATCACGAGCATATGAAATTCCGAGTGGTGGTCCATCCGAAATGAAGAAGTTCGCAGTCATCGTTGTTTTTTTCAGTCTGCAGTTGTTGTCGCAAGAAGAGAAGCGCTTCGTCGGCGAGATCGCCGATAGCTCATGTGCCCTGAATGTCCATTCGCTCACTCGATCGCACAAAGAGATGCTGCAGGGCCGGGGGATGGGCAAAACTGCCGCAGATTGCTCGCGCATCTGCGTCGAACACTACGGCTCCCATTACGTGCTCGAAGACAAGAAGCAAAATGTCTTTAATCTCGACGATCAGAAGAAAGCGGCCGACTTTGCAGGAGCGCATGTGATTGTGACAGGAAATCTCGTCTCAAAAGACTCGATTCATGTAGTCGCAATCGAAAACGAAAAGTGAACGCATTCATCAAGAACAACTCGGGGAATAAAAGAAAAGGTCTCGCACAAGCGAGACCTGTTTTAGCTTCGAGGCTCCGCGGCTTCGAGGTTTCGCAGCTATTGAAGCAGCGTTCCGTTCTCGTTCTTCTCTTCCGGTGGGATTACCACCGCTGCAGCAACTCGATCGCCGGCATCCAGATGCAGCAGTCGCACGCCTTGTGACGCGCGGCCGGCTTCACGGATCTGGTTCGTGTCGATGCGGATGATCTTCCCGAACTGGCTGATGATCATGCATTCGGAGTCTTCGTCCACCTGCATGATCGCCGATACCTTCCCGTTGCGTTCGGTGGTCTTGACGTTGATCACGCCTTTCCCGCCACGGGAAATCAGGCGATACTCTTCCGCATCGGTGCGCTTGCCGTACCCGTTCTCCGTGACAGAGAGAATGAGGGAGGGCGCAGGCTGCTCCTCCCCTTCAGCCTCTTCTTTTTTCTTGCCGTTGGGCTTCTTCGCGCCGGGTTGGTCAGTAACGGCCATGCCGACGATGTAGTCCTTGTCGTGAAGATCCATGCCGCGCACGCCGTATGCGGGGCGTCCCATCGGACGCACATCGGCTTCCTGGAAGCGGATGGCCATGCCGTCATGGGAGGCGAGGAAGACGATTTTATTGCCGTCGGTCAGGCGGGCGGCTACTAGTTCGTCGTCCTTCTCGATGCCAATTGCGATGATGCCGCGCGACATCACGTTCGAGAAGTCCTTGAGCGGCGTCTTCTTCACTGTTCCGTTGCGCGTCGCGAAGAAGACGTACTTATCTTCCTGCTCGAGATCGCGCACGTTGAGAATCGCACGCACCGTCTCGCCGGGTTGCAGGGAAATTAAATTAGCAATCGCTTTCCCCTTGCCTGCCGGTCCCACGTCGGGAATCTCGTATACCTTCAACCAATACACGCGGCCGGTGTTGGTGAAGATGAGCAGATAGGCGTGAGTGGAAGCAATGATGAGCTGCTCGACGAAGTCTTCGTCGCGAGTGCTCATGCCCTTGCGTCCCATGCCTCCGCGGCGCTGCTGGCGATAAGTAGAGATCGCCGTGCGCTTCAGATAATCGGAATGGGAAACCGTGACCGCAACCTGCTCGTCAGCCACGAGGTCTTCGAGCGTGATCTCAACGCCTTCGTCGGTGATCGTCGTGCGGCGCTCGTCCCCGTACTCCTTCTTAACTTCTTCAAGTTCCTTGATAATTACGTTGCGCAGCTTCTTTTCCGATGCGAGGATCGATTCGTACTCCTCGATGCGCTCCCTGATCTCTTTCAGCTCGTTGAAGATCTCTTCGGTCGAGAGGCGAGTCAAACGGTACAGCTGCAAGTCGAGGATGGCATCGGCCTGTCGTCCGCTCAGCTTGCCGTTCGAGTGAATTTGCTTGTCGGTGATTTTGAAGTTCACTGCAAGTAATGCCTCGCGAGCTTCGGCGCGCGACGCCGATCCGCGGATCAGCTTAATCACCTGATCGAGATTGTCGAGCGCGATCTTGTAGCCTTCGAGGATGTGCTCGCGCTCTCGAGCCCGTGCGAGCAAGTAAGCCGTGCGTCTGCGCACGACATCGACACGATGATCGATGAAGTGCTGAATCGCCTGCACCAGCCCCATCTCGCGCGGCTGATTGTTCACGACCGCCAGGAAGATCATGCTGAAACCTTCCTGCATGGAGGTGTGCTTATAGAGCTGATTGAGGATGATCTGCGGCTCAGCTCCACGCTTGAGCTCGATTACGATGCGCATACCATCGCGATCGGATTCATCGCGCACGTCGGAGATATCGTCGATAACTTTGTCGTTTACCAGTTCAGCAATGCGCTTGATGAGGTTCGACTTGTTGACTTGATACGGAATCTCGGTGACGACAATCGCCTGGCGTCCTTGCGTGAGATTTTCGATTGCAGCTTTGGCGCGAACCGTGAAGCGTCCGCGACCGGTCGTGTAAGCCTGCTCGATTCCTCCGCGACCGTAAATGAAGCCGCCGGTAGGGAAGTCGGGGCCTTTAACGATCTTCAGAATTTCTTTGAGCGTGGTCTGCGGATTCTGGACTAACGTGATCGTCGCATCGACGACTTCGGTGAGATTGTGTGGGGGAATATTCGTCGCCATGCCCACTGCAATTCCATTTGAGCCGTTGATGAGCAAGTTGGGAATTCGTGTCGGAAGAACTGTCGGCTCCGAAGTTGATTCGTCGTAGTTCGGAACGAAATCGACCGTTTCTTTGTCAATGTCGGCGAGCATCTCGCCGGCGATCTTTTCTAAGCGGCACTCCGTATACCGCATGGCCGCCGGCGGATCGCCATCGACCGATCCAAAGTTTCCTTGTCCATCGACCAGCGGGTAGCGAAGCGAGAAATCCTGCGCGAGTCGCACAAGCGTGTCATAGATCGCTGAGTCGCCGTGCGGATGATAGACACCCATCGCCTGTCCGACCACCTTGGCGCACTTGGTGTACTTCTTGTTGTACTGCAGGCCCATCTCGTTCATGGTGTAGAGCACACGACGATGCACGGGCTTAAGTCCGTCGCGGACATCTGGCAATGCGCGCCCAATGATTACCGACATGGAATAGTCGAGATACGATCGGCGCATCTCCTCTTCCACGTTGATGGGAACTACATTCGCTGCGCCGGGTCCCTGAGGCGGTTCGCCGCCGGGAGGCGTTAAGGGGAGTTGGGGATTCTGTTCGTCTGCCATTCGTTAGCTGTGGGGCAAACCAAAGCTGCTAGCCACTAGCTGCCAGTTTTTGCCGCATCAAGCGTGCTATCTGAGCGCGCTTCGAACTCCTATCTTGTGCTTTTCACTGCTGTGCTTACTTTTTTGGAAGCTCTTCCGATGCTCTATTCCGTTCGCTTCCCCGGCCGCCTCCGCCACATTTCCGGGACGCTCGAATGCGAGCTAAATGATTGTTTATCAGGATGTTAGCTGCAAATAGCCTTGTTGTGCATTATAGCACGAGAGCAGGTTGTCCGGCGTCCCCGCTAAGATCGATGTTTTAGATTTTTAAAACCATTCATTTAGAGCTTTTAGATTGACGTGAGCTGCGGCTGAACCTACTCTCGGCTGTCGCTGTTTTAGTAGACAACACTGCAATTTAAGAAGTGAACTCTGCCATTGTCTCCTGCTCACTCCACCATGAGGTACTCCAAGATGAAGGTCAGAAATTCCATTTACGCGCTCTGCGCGATTTTTTTGTTGTTCTGCGCGCTTATCGCTTCGGCTCAGGAAACACGCAGCACTATCAGCGGTACGGTTACCGATCCTGGCGGCGCTGCCATTCCCGGAGCGAATGTCACGGTCACGGAGGTTCGCACCGGGGTACAAACGCCCACGAAAACCGACGCTACCGGCCACTACAACATTCCATTTCTTCCGCCCGGCCAATACCAAATCGAAGCAGAAGCGAGCGGCTTTCGATCATTCCTTCGCAAGGGAGTCACGCTGGCCTCGAGCGAGCATCCGGTGATCGACGTTCATCTTGAAGTTGGTCAGGCGACACAAACTGTGACCGTGACGGCAGAGGCTCCGATTCTTGAGACGGCGAACAGCTCCATAGGGCAGAGCATCACGACCAAAGAGGTCGAAGACTTTCCACTGAACGGACGCAATCCGATGATGATCACGCAACTTGCCATCGGAGTGATTGCTACCGGTCAGCCTGCGCTCGTGCACCCCTTTGACAATGGCGCCGCGTCAGCGTGGAGCATTGGAGGCACGCCTTCGCAGACGGCTGAGATTCTGATGGATGGCGCCCCCAACGCAAGTTGGGATAACCGCGTTGCCTATGCCCCGCCACAGGACGCAGTGCAGGAAGTAAAAGTAAAAGCCTTTGATGCCGACGCAGGTTACGGACACACCGGCAGTGGCACGATCAACCAAATCATGAAGACCGGTACCAACAATCTGCACGGATCTGCGTACTGGTTCACCCAGCCGTCAGATTGGACGGCGAACGACTTCTTCAACAATCGACAGGGAATTCCTACGGCGGCGACTAAATTCAATCAGTATGGATTCACAGCCGGCGGCCCGGTTGATGTTCCTAAGATCTATAACGGGAAAAATAAACTCTTTTGGTTTGCAGCATTTGAGAAGCTGAACGATAGTCAGCCGAATGCAAAATTGCTGACCGTTCCCACAGCCGCCGAACGCACCGGAGACTTCTCCTCTCTTCTGGCGCTGGACAGCTCGTATCAGATTTACAACCCGTACAGCGGCGTGGTGAGCGGAACGACAGTCACTCGTCAACCGTTCTTCTGCGACGCCGGCGGGAATCCAATTACGCCGAATCTCACTCCTGGTCCCAGCTTCGGAACGCAGGCGGCTGGAACACCGTGCAACAAAATTCCGCAACAGCTGCTCAATCCTGTCGCGCTGGCGTACCTGAAGTTCTATCCCCAGCCAAACCTGCCTGGAGAATCCGACGGATACAGCAACTACGGAAATTCAGTAACTACAGATGACAGCTACGGCAATGAACTCGGTCGCATTGATTGGGCGATGAGCGATCGCAGCCGCTTGTCTTTCAACATTCGCCACAACAACGAACTGCAATCGAAGAATAACTATTTTGGGAACAACACCACCGGCTCCCAGCTAGTTCGGCAGAATTGGGGAGGTACGGTTGATGAGGTCTTTACTTTCAATCCAACTACGGTGATGGACGTGCGCTCGAACTACACACGCTTGCGCGAAGCGCATCCCTCTCCGAGCGCCGGATTCAGCCCCACATCGCTGGGCTTCCCGGGATACATCTCCGGCAACAGTCCCTACCTCCAGCTTCCGGTGATCAGCTTTGGCAGCAGTTGCGGCAACGACACCACACAGGCAACCAGCTTCGATTGCTTCAGCTCGACCGGGGCGAACCTGATTCCTTCTAACTCCTATCAGCTTTACGGAAACGTCGAGAAACAGCTCCACAGCCATACGCTGAAGTTCGGCGCCGATGGGCGTCGTTACACGCTGAACGCGCAGAGCTACGGTGCGTCGACGGGATCTTTCAGCTTTGGTACGGGTTGGACGAACGGTCCAACCACGGACGCAGCGGCTTCGAATTTCGGACAGGATTTCGCGGCTTTCATGCTGGGATTACCCACTGGGGGAAGCTACGACCTCAATACTCGTGGAACTTATAACGAGTACTACTACGGAATCTTTGTTCAGGACGATTGGCGCATACGACCCAATCTGACTCTGAATCTCGGAGTTCGCTACGATCGCGACAATCCGTACTCGGAGAAGTTAGGTCGAACGGTGAATGGATTCAACACTGTCGATGCAAATCCAATTGCCGCCGCTGCAATTGCTGCATACAACAAGAAGCCCATCCCGCAGATTCCGGCGGGCAGCTTCGCTGTACCGGGCGGACTTACGTTCGCTTCCCCCAGCAATGGCGCACTCTGGGACAACGTCTCGCACATGGTGAGCCCGCGTATCGGTTTTGCGTGGACGCCGGACAATCTCAACGGCAAGGTCGTAATTCGCGGCGGCTTTGGGATGTTTGTTCAGCCCATTGCGCTTTCCAGCCTTGGGCCCAATGGCAAATGGTCGAGCAGTCCCATTTTGACCCAGGAGGGTTTCAGTCAGAGTACTCCGCTGCTGGTACCGAGCGATCTCTCTTCACCCACGGTCACGCTGAGTGACCCGTTTCCCTCAGGATTCCTGCAGCCGGCCGGATCCTCCGCTGGTCTCGCCACGTTCAATGGGCAGAACATTAATTTCTTCAGCCCAGTCATGAAAAATCCATATTCTGAGCGGTGGAATTTCGGATTCCAGCAGGAACTCGCGCACAACTTGCTCATGGAGGTGGACTACATCGGCAATCACGCGGTTCATCTTCCGGTCACGTTCACCGAGCTGAACGGAATCCCGCGCCAGTACCTGAGCACGTTGCCGTACAGAGACGCCACTCTGATCAAGACTCTGACTTCGAACGTGACCAATCCATTCAAAGGATTGATCCCTGGCACCAGCTTGAATGGATCCACGGTTAAGCTGAACCAATTGCTGGCGCCATTTCCGGAATTTCCGGTGGCCGGCGATTCGACGACGTTCAGCTCAGGGATTACGGAAAACAACCTCAATGTAGGAAGTTCCAACTTCAACAGCTTCAACGTTCGACTTGAGAAGCGACTCTCGCAGGGTCTGTCGATGGTTGGCGTGTATTCGTACTCGAAGCTGATTGAAGCCGACAGTTGGCTCAACAATACCGATCCGGCTCCCGAGCGTCGGGTTTCACCGTTCGATCACACGCATCATTTTGTAGTCGCGGCAAACTACGAGCTTCCCATTGGCCGCGGTAAACTCCTCAATCTGGACTCGGGATGGCTTAACAGCCTTCTTGGTGGATGGAGCACCAACGCAATCTACACTTACCAGACGGGCGCGCCGATCCTGTGGATGAATGGCAGCACGAATAATCCTGGCGACTATCCGATCTGCGCAGTTGCCACGGTCAAGGGTGCGTGTCCGAACGGCGCCAATGGCGTGCCTCAGGCTACGACGGCATTCCCGATTTCCGGCGTGGATCCTCGGCAGGTCGCGGACGGTGTGCCGGCGTTCGATACCTCACACTTCGTTACAACATCATCGCAACAGTTCCAATTCCACCTTCGCACGGTGCCAAGTACATTTAGCTATCTGCGCCAGGATGGACTCAATAACTTCGATGCGTCGGTCATCAAGAAATTCGCAGTTGGCGAGCAGCGATACTTCCAGTTCCGCATGGAAGCGTTCAATGTTCTCAACCATCCGACCTTCGATGCACCGAGCACGTCAGTCAAGAGCTCAAATTTTGGGATGATTACCTCGCAGGCCAACCTCCCCCGGCAGCTCCAGATGGGCCTGAGATTCGTGTTTTAGCGAAGCAAACGTGGAGCCGGGCGCCCTCGCCCGGGTGTTGCGACATTCGAACACCCGGTCGAGACAGCTTCCGGCAAACTCTGCTGCAACGAAGGGACCAACAGGAGAATGACGACTCGCCGCACATTTCTCAAAATGGGAATCAGCGCAGGCGCACTCGCCGCGAGCGGACGCATCTGGGCGCACGCTGGATCTGGCTCAGATTCAGCGAGTTCAGCTGCCGTTTGGGACGAGGTCCCGCGAATTCTCGCGCGCATCAAGGCTCCCAAGTTCCCATCGCGGGAACTTGAGATCACTAGGTACGGCGCCAAAGCGGACAATCAGACCGACAATACCGAAGCAGTTCGGGCCGCCATTGCCGCATGCTCTAAAGCCGGCGGAGGCCGAGTGGTGATTCCGCGCGGTGAGTTCATCACCGGAGCGATCGAACTCAAGAGCAACGTGAATCTTTACGTCAGTGAGGGCGCCACGCTGCGCTTCACTCGCGATCCTTTGAAGTATCCGCTGGTCTTCACGCGATGGGAAGGCACAGAGTGCATGAACTACTCGCCTTTCATCTATGCCTTCGAGCAGGAGAACCTGGCGATTACGGGCAAGGGAACGATCGACGGCAACGCCGATCATGAGCATTGGTGGAAATGGCGCTCAACTCGAGCTCCCGGTTCGGGAAAAGATCAGCCCTCGGATCGCGAGAAGCTTGTGCAAATGGCTACGCAGGGAGTTCCGCCGAAGCAGCGCGTCTTTGGTCCCGGACATTATCTCCGTCCGCAATTCATTCAGCCGTATCGCTCCAAGAACATTCTGATCGAAGGCGTGCATCTAGTGAACTCGCCGATGTGGCAGGTGACGCCGTGTTTGTGCACCAACGTCACAGTTCGCAATCTCAACATCGACGCTTCTGGCCCAAACACCGACGGATGCGATCCCGAGTCGTGCTCCGACGTATTGATCGAGAACTGCTTTTTCAATACCGGCGACGACTGCATTGCGATCAAATCCGGACGCAACGACGATGGCCGCCGCGTGAACGTTCCTTCTCAGAACATCGTCATCCAGGGCTGCCACATGAAGAACGGTCACGGCGGCGTGACCATTGGCAGCGAGATCTCCGGAGGCGTGCACAACATCTATGCGCGGAATTGCCAGATGGATAGCCCAATTCTCTACATGGCGCTGCGCATCAAGAACAACGCCGCGCGGGGCGGTCTGATCGAGAAGATCTACATGCGTGATATGACGGTGGGTCAGGTAGCGCAGGCGCCGATCGGAATCGACTACTACTACGAAGAAGGCGAAAAGGGCGGCTACACGCCGGTCGTGCGTGATGTCGCAGTGGAGAATTTGAAGAGCGAGAAATCGAAGTACGGAGTCTATCTACGCGGATTCAAGAACGATCCGATCAAAGATATCTCTCTTGCGAATTGCGAGTTCGACGGCGTCGCGGACGGAAACGTAGTGGAAAACGTGGACAATATTTCACTTCGCAACGTTCGCATCAATGGACAAGAAGTGCAGCGACTCACGAGCTAAGGACCAGTTCGGGAACAGGACATAATGGGCCCATTCATCCACGACGACTTTCTTCTCGAAAATGGCACCGCGCGTCGTTTATACCAACGCTATGCCGAATCACAGCCGATCATCGATTATCACTGCCACATCTCGGCCAAAGACATTGCCGAGAACCGGCGCTTCAGCGATCTATTCGAAATCTGGCTCAAAGGCGATCACTACAAATGGCGCGCGATGCGCGCCAACGGCGTAGATGAGCGCTACTGCACAGGCGACGCGAAGCCCTGTGAGAAGTTCCTCGCCTGGGCGAAGACGGTTCCTTACACGCTGCGGAATCCGCTCTATCACTGGACTCATTTGGAACTCGTCCGCTACTTCGGAATTGAAGAGCTCTTGAATGAAGAAACTGCCCCGCGCATCTGGCGCGAAGCTAACGAGCAGCTTGCGGGCGACGATCTCAGCGCGCAAGGCATTCTGCGCAAATTCAAGGTTGAAGTCGTTTGCAGCACCGACGATCCCACAGATTCGCTCGAATACCACCAAGCGATAGCCGAGCAAGGACTAGCAACGCGGGTATTTCCAACGTTCCGTCCGGACGCTGCCTTTCGCATCGAAGATCCCGCGGAGTTTAACGGGTGGCTCGCAACACTGGAGCGCGCGGCTGATACCCAGATCACACGCCTGGGCGATCTGCTCAGTGCACTTCGCGTGCGCCACGATACTTTCCACCAGATGGGCTGCCGCGCCTCCGATCACGGACTCGACACCTGCCCGGCAGAAGCATGCACTGAGCAGCAGGCAGCGACAATTTTCGATGCTGTTCGCTCGGGCAAAGTTCCCGATCCGGAACAGGCGTTGCAGTTCGCCAGCTTCATGCTGCTCTACACAGCGCACCTCGATGCCGAAAAGAGATGGATCAAGCAACTCCATCTCGGAGCGCTGCGCAATGCCAATCCGCAAGCATTCCGAACTCTGGGACGCGACACCGGGTTCGACTCAATGGGCGACTGGCCGCAGGCTTCGGCGCTCGCGCGCTTCATGGGGCGGCTGAGCGAGGAAAATGCGATGCCCAAGATGATTCTGTACAACGTGAATCCCACCGACAACTATGCCTTTGCCACCATGGCCGGCAACTTCCAGGGCGGGACCCCGGGAAAGATCCAATTCGGCACAGGCTGGTGGTTTCTAGATCAGAAGGAAGGAATCGAGTGGCAGTTGAATGCTCTTTCGAATACGGGATTGCTCTCGCGCTTCGTCGGCATGGTGACAGACTCACGCTCTTTCATGTCTTATCCGCGTCACGAGTACTTCCGCCGCGTGCTCTGCAATTTGTTGGGCGGCGAGATGGAACGGGGCTTACTGCCCAATGACGAAGCACTTGTCGGAAAGATGGTAGAGGCAATCTGCTACGGCAATGCTGCGGCGCACTTCCCATTTCCGGAAGGAGTTACAAAAGAGAATGGAGCGGCCCTGGCAGGAAGCGCACAGTAGGCTCTGATGGTTCCGTGGAGCCGGGCGCCCTCGCCCGGGTTTTGGTGGTGATACTTGGTCATCAGGATTGCCTCTTAACAGTCATTCACAACTACCGATATGAACATTGAAGACAAACACCCGGGCGGGGGCGCCCGGCTCCACGTTGGTTTCTCGCTTTTGGTCTGCGCTTTGGCTTGCACATTGCTTTTGTCGCGTGCGTCTGCGGCCCAAGACACTCGCACGGTTACCGAACCGCACATACCTGCGATTTGCTCCACGCTGAAAGCCAATCTCATCGCAACAAACGCCAACTTGCGCGAGCAAGATGAAGAGAAGCTCGATACCGTTCGCATTCAGGAGGCGCTCGATTCCTGCACTCCGGGTAACGCCGTCGAACTTCGCGCCGATGGCGAGCGCAATGCCTTTCTCTCTGGTCCGCTGGAACTCCGGCACGGAATCACGCTGCTGGTGGATGCCGGCGTCACGCTCTTCGCTTCGCGCGATCCACGCCTTTACGACGTTTACCCCGGCGTTTGCGGCACGGTGACTAAGGACAACAGGCGAGGCTGCAAGCCGCTGATTCATGTCGCAGATACCGAAGCGGCTGTCATGGGCGACGGCGTGATCGACAGTCGCGGAGGAGCCAAGCTTCTGCACGCGAACGTAAGCTGGTGGGACCTGGCGCAGGAGGCCAAAGTCCAGAAGGCCTACCAGAATTGTTTTCGCATAATCGTCGGGGACCGCGCCGACAACTTCATTCTCTACCGCATTACGCTGAAGAACTCGCCCAACTTCCACGTCATCGTGAATCGCACAAACGGGTTCACCGCCTGGGGCGTGAAGATCGACTCTCCCAAAACGGCACGCAATACCGACGGCATCGATCCGTCATCTTCGACCAACGTCAGCATTCTCCATTCGTTCATTCACGCCGGTGATGATAACGTTGCGATCAAAGCTGGATCGAATGGCCCATCGACGCACCTCACGATTGCGGATAATCATTTCTATACCGGCCACGGAATGTCGATTGGCAGCGAGACGAATGGCGGAGTCAGCGACGTAGAGGTTCGCGATCTGACTATCGACGGAGCCGATAATGGCCTTCGCATCAAGTCGAACTCGACGCGAGGCGGGACTGTTCGCAATATCTCGTACTCGAATGTCTGCATTCGCAATACGAAAGAGCCGCTGGTTTTCGATCCGTTCTACAGCACGGAGCGTGGAACGGATGTGCCGGCGTTCGAGGACATAATGTTGCATGGCGTGCACATACTCACGCCGGGCAAAATGAGCTTCCTGGGCAGCGATCCCCAGCACCTCACGCGTATTCGACTCGACGGCGTGCGCGCCGACTCTTACGATCCCAGGCTGGTGCGCGCTGCCAATGCACGGATCACGATCGGACCCGAGGGCTCAAACATCGTTCCCACCGGAGCCAACGTTGTCGTCGAGGGAAAGCCCGGCAATGCTGACGCTCCCGACTGCAGCGGACGTTTTGTCCCATTCCCACAGCCTGCAACTGAGAAAGCCGACACATCGAATTACGAAAGAGTGACGGTCGCCGCTGACGGATCGGGAGACTACAGATCCGTGCAGGAGGCGATGAACGCGCTTCCCGAAACGGGAGGAACGATCCACGTGTTGGCGGGAACATACCGGGAGGTCGTCGACATTACCAAGCCCAACGTGCGATTGATCGGGGACGCGAAGAATCCGTCAGCGGCAGTCATCGTCTTTGACAAGAGCGCAGGCACCGCCGGTGGAACCTTCAAGAGCGCCACGGTCAACGTGCTCGGCGATAACTTCTATGCCGAAGGAGTTACCTTCCAAAACGATTTCGGCAAGAAGAATCCAGAGGCGACGCAAGGGACGCAAGCGGTCGCGCTGTCAGTGCACGGCGATCGCGCGGTCTTCCGGCACGTGCACATTCTCGGCGCGCAGGACACGTTGTTTGCGGCGGCAAAGTCCTGTGCCTCCGATACCGGGCCATGTGTTCCTGCGCGCCAGTACTTCGAGGACTGCTACATCGAAGGCCACGTCGATTTCATCTTCGGCGACAGCAAGGCCGTCTTTCAGAACTGCGAGATTCACGCGATCGCGCACAAGACCGTTTACTTGACCGCCCAGAGCAAGCGGTATTCCGATCAGCAAAGCGGATACGTCTTCGATCGCTGCAAAGTCACGGCAGATCCCGGAGTGCAGGAACTGTATCTTGGAAGGCCGTGGAGACCGTATTCGACGGTGGTGTTTCTCAACACCGATCTCGACGCGCAAGTCATGCCCGTGGGTTGGCACGAATGGCATACCGGCGAGACGCATTCGGTCGATACGGCGTTCTATGCCGAGTATCATTCCACCGGCCCGGGCGCGAACCCCAGCGCGCGGGATCCGCACTCGCATCAACTCACCGAGGCCGAGGCGCAGAAGTTCAGCCCCGAAAATTTCTTGCGCGGCGATGACGGCTGGAATCCGGAAAAGTAGCGAACGTACGATACCAAGTGAGGCTTCGGTTTCAGGGTGAAGCCCGCGAGTTTAGTCGCGGGCGACGCGCTAGCGTCGTCAAATAAAGGTCAACTCACTCGGCGCTTTAGCGCTGGTATAACGCGCTAGAGCGCATGCCGGCGCTAAAGCGCGAGTGTTGTTTGGTCGCTCCCAGACGCACGGCTTTGCCGTGCGCCCCCGACTAAAATCGGGGGCTCCACCGGCAGACAATCCGTGTCTCGCTGCGCATCATCTACTTCACTACTACCGTCATCACACGATCCATTCCCTTCTGGGCCATGTCGCGATTGAAGGCTGGTACATCATTCGAGTAGAAGCTGTTGAAGTCGGATTGTGTCTTCTCGAGTTTGCCATGCAGCAGGTTGTACACCTCGATTTCCGATTGCGTCGGCGGGAAGTCGGGATTGCCGGATACGTCGGCGCCGCCGCTGCCCACCTCTGCCTGTAGCCAGATGAACTTCAAATAGAGTTGCAGAGGACCGCGGAACGACTTCATGTCGCCCTCCGCAATCGTGCGCTGGAGCAATTGATCTTCGATCGCCAGCGCTTTGCCATCCAACTGCCTGCTTGCTTCGCTGAACGAGTTGTCCGCATTGGAGGCCTTCAGCATCTTCTGCATGTCTTCGAGCTGGCGGCGTGTCCATTCGAGTTGGTTGATCATGCGAACGGAGTCGTTGGCATCGTTGTAGATGGAGACTGAAAGCTTCGTCGCGGCTTCTACGTCAGCTCCTGAGCCCGAGGTGTTTGGATCTTTTAACACGGTGAGCTTCTGGGTAAGCGTCTGGCCGTCAGCGACAAGCTTGACCGTGTACTCGCCCGGGGCAACTAGCGGACCGATCGTCGGCTCGCCGCTTGGAGCGCGCATCGGACGATTGTTTTCGCTTCGGCCAACTCCGTAGTAGTAAACCGGACGCGATTCCTTTCCGACGAAGCGTTTTTCTTCCCAAATGTGCGGATTGCCTTCCGGCGTAGTCCGCAGGGCGACATCCATGACCGGCGGATAACGCAAGTCCCAATAGGTGCGATTGATGCCCGCAGCGTTCTCGCTCTTCAGAGTGCGAATAGTTTTGCCGTCCGGACCTTCCACGATGATCTCAATCTTTTTTGCCGGCTGTTTTAGGAAGTAGTTAATCGAAGCTCCGTAAGCAGGGTTCTCTCCTTCGACGCCTTCGGCCATCTCACGATGAAAGATCTCGCGAAACCGATACGCAGGACGCGGCGTAAACAGATGAACGCTCTTGTTGCGAATGGAATCGTCGAACTGCTCAAGCGGAGTGAGATCGTCGAGAATCCAGAAGCCACGCCCATAGGTTCCGACGACGAGATCTTTGAAATGGTCTTGCACGGTAATCCAGTGAACGGGAGCGTGCGGCAGATTATTTTGCAACGGCTGCCAATGATCGCCATCGTCGAACGAGACATAGAGCGCATTCTCAGTACCTGCGTACAGCAGACCGCGTCGCACAGGGTCTTCCTGAATGGAATCCGTGTAGCTGAGCGGCGATTTGGGAATGCCGTTTACGATCAGCTTCCATGTTTTCCCGAAATCGGAAGTGCGATAAAGATACGGATCGCGAATGTTCACCTGGTGTCCATCCACGGCGATGTAACATGTGCCTGCCTCGTACTTCGACGGAATCACCGCATCGACAGTCATCTTCGGCGGCATACCTTTGGGAGTGACGTTCGACCAATGCGCTCCGCCGTCGCGTGTCATCTGCACCAGCCCATCGTTCGTGCCTGCCCAGATTTGTCCTTTCTCAGCCGGCGATTCGGCCAGCGCGAAGACCACGCCTGCATACTCTACGCTCAGGTTATCGACGGTCAGCCCTCCGGAGTCTCCGTGCATCGATGCATCGTTCAATGTCAAGTCGGGACTAATCGTCTGCCATGTCTGCCCGCCATCGGAGGTCTTGTGTACGTACTGGCTGCCCACGTAAACCGTGTTGTGGTCGTGCGGGGAGATCGCAATCGGATATGTCCAGTTCATGCGAATCTTCACCTGCCCGGCGTTAGCGCCCATCGTGCGATCCGGCCATACGCTGACTGATCGCGCGTGCCCCGTGCGCAGATCGAAGCGTTCGGTTACGCCGGCGTAGCAACCCGCCCACACGATATTTGAGTCGACAGGATCAGGAGTGCTCCAGCCGGTTTCGCATCCGCCGGTTGTGATCCAATCAGCTGCCGGGATACTGTCGCCGCCGAGATCATCGCTCGGTCCTCGCATTGAGGGACCGTCCTGCATCTGGCCATAGACGAAGTAAGGAACGCGCGTGTCAGTTGATGCGTGATAGATCTGCGCAATGGGAAGCCGCGTCCAGTTCCATTCTTTGCCGCGGACAACGGTGATGGCTACGCCGCCGTCGCTGCCGATCATCATGCGGTTCGGATTCTGCGGGTCCGCCCACATATCGTGATTGTCGCCGCCCCAGCGCACCAGATCGGCAGTCTGCCCTCCGTCGTAGGTCACTCCCATGCTGTTTGATGGGAAATAGACTTCGTTTTCGTTGTCGGGCATCACCAGCATGCGCGTGTAGTAGTGCGGACGCTCGTTGAGCAAGCGGCTGTAGTTGACGATCCGCCAGTTCTCGCCACCATCGTCGCTGCGCCATAGAGAGCCGCGCTGGCCGGTTTCAATCAGCGCGTACACGCGGCTGGAATCGCTCGGAGCGACTGCTACGGCGATTTTCCCTAATGGGGAATCGGGCAGGCCGTGTCCGGTGATGTGCTTCCAGGTGTTCCCGCCATCGTGGGTGACGAACACACCGCTACCAGGACCACCGCTGTTGCGTCCCCAGGTCTTAATATCGATCTGCCATGTGCCTGCGAAGAGCGTGTTGGAGTCTTTAGGATCCATTGAGAGATCGGAGGCTCCTGTGTTCTCATCGACGAACAGGACACGCTCCCAGGTCTTACCTCCATCTTTGCTGCGGAAGACGCCGCGTTCCGGCTGCGGACCGTAGCAGGTGCCGAGCGCCGCGACAAAGACAATGTCCGGATTACGCGGATCGATGATGATGCGGGGGATGCGTCCAGCAGCTTCGAGACCCATGTGCTGCCACGTCTTGCCTGCATCAGTGGATTTGTAAACGCCGTTACCAATCGAGACGTTGCTCCGAATGAAGGTTTCTCCCGTGCCCACCCACACGATGCTGTGGTTGGATGGAGCAATCGCGATTGAGCCGATCGACTGGGCAGTCTCTTTATCGAAGACTGGATGCCAATTGAATCCGCCGTCGGATGATTTCCAAACGCCGCCGGAAGCAGCTCCGGCGTAGTAGACGTTCGGATTTCCAGGTTCTCCCAAAACGGCACTCACTCGATTCCCCGGCGGCCCGATGAACCGATATTCAAGATGGGCAAAGGGAGACTCCGGCGCAGCATTCGCAGCTTCTGTCGGCGAGGTCGCAGGAGTGGCCTGCGCGCCGGCGTGAGTTTCCGGTCCAGCTCCGGATTTCTTCCTATTCTGCGGCGCGTTCGTCGAGGGCTTTTGCTGCGTCGCCGCGAACGCCAGAAAAGAAGTTGTTATGAGAAGTAGAAGAAACAGACTATTACAGCGCGAAGCCAGCTTCCGAGCCAATCTTCACCTCGCGATAGGTGTGGGTTTTGGGACGAATGAATCAAGAACGGGAAATACTAACCCGCAAACCTGCATGTGTCGATAAAGCCTGCTAGCGGCTGTTACCTGCCAACCGAGCCGCGGCAAATCTTTCCGCTTGCAAAGTCCTCCGAGTAGTAGCAGAATTTGGGCCGCTTTGAGTTGGTTCTTTGCTGTTCACTCCTGGTGAATCAGCTCTGGCCTCGGCTCCGCGCGTTCGGTTTCACGGGATACAGAAGCTCGCAGCCACGCGGTGCGTGCTCACAGACCCCAGCAAGTTCTCCGGTAAGTTACCGGAGTGAACGTTCGGCCCCGATTCGATCCGCCACTGGTGGATCATGTCCGCAGTTTGGAGCAGCGCGGGCGAGTTTGATTCGCTCATCTGGCTGTCGTCCATTCGGGCTCCTTTTAGGCCCGAGCTCAGGCCCTGACAAGAAGAACACCCACTCGCTCGCCGAGATCGGCGCGCGTATGGATCTTGCGCGGTTCGTTGAGGCCCCATGGACACCTCTTCCCACGACGTCCTACTCGTTGGCGGCGGAGGCGCAGGTTTGCGCGCTGCCATCGCCGTAGCCGAAACCAATCCCAATCTTCGCGTTGCCGTCATCTCCAAGGTTTATCCCATGCGCAGCCATACCGTGGCTGCCGAGGGTGGCGCCTCCGGCGTGATCAAAGCAGACGATTCCCTCGACGAGCATTGCTATGACACGATCTCCGGTGGCGATTGGCTGTGCGATCAGGATGCCGTCGAGGCGTTCGTGCGCGAAGCTCCGCAGGAGCTTTTACGCCTTGAGCATTGGGGATGTCCCTGGAGCCGCGAGCCCAACGGGCATATTGCCGTGCGCGCATTCGGCGGAATGAAGAAGAAGCGCACCTGGTTCGCCGCCGACAAAACCGGCTTCCACATCCTGCACACGCTTTTTCAGACGACTCTGAAATACAACGAAATTCAGCGTTACGACGAGTGGTTCGTTACCAAACTGCTGATCGACGATGGACGCGTGCAGGGCGTCGTCGCTATCGAGCTGATGTCGGGCCGGATTCAGGCAATTACCGCGAAATCGGTAATCATCTGCACCGGAGGCTGCGGGCGCGTGTTTCCGTACACCACCAATGCCGCGATCAAGACTGGCGACGGAATGGCTCTTGTCTTCCGCGCCGGCGCTCCGCTGAAGGACATGGAATTCGTGCAATACCATCCAACCGGTCTTCCGTTTACGGGGATTCTTATCACCGAAGCCGCGCGCGCGGAAGGCGGATATCTCATCAACAAAGATGGATACCGCTATCTGCAAGACTACAACCTCGGGCGTCCCGAGCCACGGCCTGTGTTGCGGTCGATGGAACTCGGGCCGCGCGACCGGCTGTCGCAGGCATTTGTAAAAGAGCTCCAGCGCGGACGTACGATCCCGGGGCCGTACGGACCAGTTGTGCATCTGGACTTGCGGCACCTTGGAGAGCGGCTCATCAACCAGAAGTTGCCGTTCGTGCGCGAGCTTTGCCTCAAGTACGAGGGGTTGGATCCCGTAACCGATCTCATACCAGTACGGCCGGTTATTCACTACATGATGGGCGGAATTTCGACTGACATAGACGGCGCGACTCCGCTGCCCGGATTATTTGCCGCCGGGGAGTGCGCGTGCGTGAGCATCAATGGCGCGAATCGGCTGGGCTCTAATTCGTTGCCGGAGATTCTCGTCTTCGGAGCGCGCGCCGGAAGAGCGGCGGCGGAGTATGCGCAGACGGTTTCAGACGCGATAAGCCCCGCGATTATTGCGCAAGCCAACGACGAGCGTCGCCATCTGGAGCAAGATTTCCTGCACAAGAGCGGCGGCACGGAGCGGGTAGCGACGATTCGCGAAGCCATGCAGAAAGCGGTGGAGGACGGCGCGGGAATCTATCGCACCGAGAATTCATTGCGGTCCGCTGCGCAGACCCTGGCAGAGCTGCAGGAGCGTATCGCCAACATTTCGCTCGATGATCATTCGCGCACGTTCAACACGGAACTACTTTCGGCGCTGGAACTCACGTGCATGCTGGATGTGGCTACCTGCATCGTGCACAGCGCGCTGCATCGCACAGAATCACGCGGCGCGCATCAGCGGACCGACTATCCAAAGCGCGACGACCGCAACTTCCTCGCGCATTCCGTCATCACGCGCACGTCGAGCGGGAACATTCGGATCGACTATAAGCCGGTGACGATTACGCGCTGGCCTCCGGGCGAGCGCGTTTACGGACAGCAGCAGCCTCAGACCATCAAGCAGGTGGCAAGCGCATGAATATACCAACCATCGAAATGCAGGTCGCACGCTACTCTCCCGAGCGCGACACCGAACCCTATTTGCAACGCTTCGAGGTCCCGGTGAAGCCGGAATGGGTGATCCTCGATGCGCTGAACTACATCAAGGACAAGCTCGATGGAACGCTGACGTTCCGCTGGTCGTGCCGCATGGGCATCTGCGGAAGCTGCGGATACATGATCAACAACGAGCCTAAGCTCGGCTGTGCGACTTTCCTCTCGCAGTATCTTCCCGGGCCGATAAAGATTGAGCCGCTTCGGAATTTTCCTGTCGTTCGCGATCTGGTTGTTGAGATCTCAGAGTTTCTCGAAAAGCTGAAACGCGTGAAGCCTTGGCTGATTCACGAGAATGGCAATGGCGCGGGCGAATATCTGCAGACTCCCAGCCAACTGGAGGAATTTCGACAGCACAGTATGTGCATCAATTGTTTGCTGTGCTATGCCGCCTGTCCCATTTCAGGACTGGATCCGGTATTCATCGGCCCTGCGGCGTTGGCGTTGGCTCAACGCTACAACAAAGACTCTCGGGATGACGGAGCGGAAGAGCGCATGGCGATTCTCTCCCATCCTGAAGGCATTTGGGGATGCACGTTCGTCGGAGAGTGTACGAAGGTCTGTCCAAAGCACGTGGATCCGGCAGGGGCGATCCAGCAATACAAACTTGCAGCGGCAATCGAAGGCATGAAGCAGTTCCTGATGCCCTGGGGACAAAGACAGGAGGAGCGATGAGCAAAGCAGGACAGGCACCCGCTCCAATTCGTCCGCCACTCGCGCCACAACAGGAAACAGCTCCGACTTACACCGAATTTCATCCGCGCTGGTATCGGCCTCCGATTTCGACTTACTGGTGGTTGGGCAAGTCGGCGTATGTGAAGTTCATCTTGCGTGAGTTGAGCAGCGTTGCGGTCGCGTGGGCGGTGGCCCTGCTTCTGGTTCAGATCCGCGCGATCAGCAGCGGTGCCGATGCTTACACGCGTTTCCTGCATCGAATGTCTTCCCCGTGGATGATAACGATCAACATAGTTGCCTTTGCGTTTCTATTGCTCCACTCGATTACGTGGTTCAATTTGGCGCCGAAAGCTATAGCTGTGCGCATTCGTGGAATTCGCCTTCCCGGTTTGCTGATTTCTGGGCCACAATACGTGGCTTGGATTGCGATCAGCGCGATCATCTTCGCCGTTGTTCTCACCCGCTGAGGAGGAATTATGGTGAACAAAGAAACCGAGCCTATCTTCTGGACGCTTTTCAGCGCCGGCGGAGTTGTCGCCGCGCTTTTTCTTCCGGCGCAGCTGTTCCTTTTTGGGATAGCAGTGCCGCTGGGCTGGGTTCATACTCCGGCCCTCGCAGGAATGCTCGCGCTGCTGCAGTCTCCGATCACACGCATTTACCTGCTCGTTGTCTGTTCGTTGCCGCTGTTTCACTTCGCTCACCGTTTCCGCTACACGCTTTATGACGGCTTGCAGATCAAACATCTAAACGAGATGGTGTTCGCAGCCTGTTATGGTGTGGCGGTAATTGGAACACTAGCAGCGGCTTATTTAGTGATCAGGCTGTGAAACACCTGGGGAAGATTTGTCGAGGTGCACGATGGAATTGAAACTCAAAACCATTTCTTCAGCTGGTATTGGTGCGGCAATTGCCAAGGCTGAGCGCTATCGCTATCTCAACGAGCCGGAAGAGGCGGAATCAATCTGCCGCGACGTGCTTGCTGTCGATCCGTTGAACCAGATGGCTCAGCGCGTTCTGGGGCTGTCTATTACTGATCAGTTCAGTGGCGGGGCGAAAGACCGCTTCAACGAGGCGGCAGCGATTTTCAATGCTCTCGAAGAAGAGTATGCCCGCTGTTATTACACCGGCATTTTGCACGAGCGACACGCAAAAGCGCAGTTGCGCGTGGGGCGCCCTCCGCAGGCGATTGCCGCGGAGCTTGAAGAAGCAATGCGCCAGTTCGAGAGTGCTGAGCGGCTGCGCGGACGAGCCAACGATGAGGCCATTTTGCGCTGGAATCGCTGCGCTCGACTGTTAGAGACCATTCCTCATCCGCAATCGACGGAAGCGGAGCACATCTTCGAATCGGAAGAGATTCCGCCTCATCCTTCTCATCACGCCACGGCTGCGCGCGTGGGACGTCATCACTGACTCCAACCGCGGCGCAGTCCTCGCACACGCTCATCACGAATCATACGTGTAGCTCGATTACTAAAGGACATGTACGGGCGGGCATAGACCTTCGCACGAAGGGAACGGGACCAGTCCATTCGACCAATGCCAGATGGAATCTTGCTTGCACGCGGGCGTTCGCCTGTGACATGACTTTGGTTTGAAATGATGCTCTCCCAAAACGGGTCAGTCGTGTAATCATTTTCTCGTGCTCGGAAATCCCCACCGAGAAGGAGGGAATTTGATGAGAAGCACAAAACTCTTGTTGTCTATGTTGTCCTTGAGCTTGGTACTTGCCTTGCCTGGAGCTATGGCCGCGCAAAATGGAAAGAAGTCAGCGCAAGATGTGCAAGGTGGCAAGCTCTCAATTGACGGCGGAGTCGTTATGTACAACGCCTGCAATAACAACCAGTCTCTCGTGGAAGCCGATGGCTACACTGAGGTGAACTATCAGGTAAACGGTAACAACGTGACCGTCCACGTTCTGTTCCACAACGATGGGTCGCACCCGGAATGGGGGGCTGCTCCGTATCGGCTGAACCTTGAAGCGAGCCAGAACTTCAACGCCGTGGCCTCGACCTATGAGGTGCCTTTCCACTCGGTATGGACTGGAGACGCCGGCACTTTCACAATGGATGGAACGCTGCGTTTTGGCCTGAGCGGCAGCAACGGAAAGCCGTTCTCAAACATCCTGTGGGACGCTAATCATCCGTTGAATCTTGCTTGCAGCCAATAAGCGCCCTGAATAGAGGAACCAACAAGTCAGCCGCATGGGTGCAATAGCATCCATGCGGCTTCTTATTGTTGATGCTTAAGTGCGGACCAGGGAAAGTAAGGCAAGTGGACCTGTAAGCCGAATTCTGTGTCCGCATGAGGCGGATGACGATCATTCCTCTTGGCGCGCCATCGCTGACGCGCTCATGCGACCTACCCGAAGGTTGTGACGCGCCGAGCCGGCGCGTGTCCGCCTAAGCGGGCTTCCTTCCTATTTGGTCTTGCTCCGTGTGGGGTTTACCGTGCCCTGAACATTGCTGTTCAGGCGGTGCGCTCTTACCGCACCTTTTCACCCTTATCCCGGCGAGCCGGGACGGTATTTTTTCTGTGGCACTAGCCGTCTTCCGGCCTTGAAACCGGAATCCCGGACGTTATCCGGCACACTGCTCTGCGGAGTTCGGACTTTCCTCCCTGGACAAGCCAAGGCGACCGTCCGGTCCACTTGCTTCTTCATTATAGATTCATGCCCTGGCAGGTCGGACGCAGCTTCCTACGCGGAAGGCGATAAGGGCAAAAGATATGTGGGTGTAGTCGCTTTCGCAGGATGAAAGTTGGCCAGCGTCTCACTGCCCGACTGCTCGCTCCATTCCGAACGATGAAAGCTCGCGCAGCTTTTTCACGGTCTCGATGACTCGCCCGGCAGCGTAGTCAATCTCGGCTTCAGTGTTGAAGCGGCCTATGCCAAATCTGAGCGTGCTGTTTGCTTCCTCGTCGGTGAGGCCCATCGCTTTGAGTACGTAAGAAGGCTCAATCTTTGCCGCAGTGCATGCTGCTCCGGTGGATACCGCAATATCATTGATGCCCATCAGCAGCGACTCGCTATCGACTCCGCCAAACCGAATGTTCAAGTTCCCAGGTAGCCGATGTTCCATGCTGCCGTTGACGTGGACATCATTAAGATTCTCTTCGAGCTGGTACCTTAGCTTGTCGCGCAGAGCGGCGATGCGGCGCGATTCGTGCGGCATCTCCTGCCTTGCGAGCTCGCAGGCTTTCCCCAGCCCCACAATGCCGGGCACGTTCAGGGTTCCAGATCGCATCCCGTGCTCGTGGCCTCCGCCGTCGATCTGCGCCGCGGCCCGCACGTAGGGGCTCTTGCCCCGGACATACAGCGCACCCGCTCCCTTGGGCCCATAAAGCTTGTGGGCGGTGATTGACATCATGTCGATGCCGTCGCGATTCACGTCCACTGGAACCTTCCCGATTGCCTGGACCGCATCGCAGTGAAACGGCACGCCGCGTTGATGACAAAGCCTGCTAATCTCTGCAATCGGCTGGAGCACGCCAACTTCGTTATTGGCGTACATGATGGTGACAAGAATGGTTTTATCCGTGAAAGCTGCTTTCAGTTCTTCGAGGCTGAGCAGGCCATCGCTTGCAACGCTTAAGTAAGTGACTCGGTACCCTTGTTTCTCTAAATGCTTGCAGCTGTCGAGCACGGCCTTATGCTCTGTGGCCGCAGTAATAATGTGATCACCCCTATCGCCGCAAGCCTCGGCTATGCCTTTGATAGCGAGATTGTCGCTCTCAGTCGCTCCTGAGGTGAAGATGATCTCCTTGGCACTCGCGCCGACCAGCTTTGCGACTTGCTCGCGGGCAGTCTCCACTGCCTGCTCTGCCTCCCAGCCGAACTGATGGCTACGGCTGGCCGCGTTGCCGAACTTCTCAGAGAAGTAGGGAAGCATAGCTTCGAGAACACGCGGGTCCACTTCTGTGGTGGCGTGGTTATCGAGATAGATGGGAAGCTTCATGAGCTCAATAGAAGTTTACAGCGCTGGGAAGAGCGGACGCGAAAGTGACGCGCACCTAGAAAAGGCGTTTCAAGTTTCGCGCTTCAGATTTCCGCAAAGCCAGTTTCGAGCGAAATGGGTGAATAGGCTTTGACCGAAACTTGAAACTGAAACTCGAAACACCTTACCCGGTATGGTGACCTTGGTGTTAGCCCCCATCCTTAGATGCACCTTAGCCCGCTACTTACCCTACTAAGGGTTCCTCTGGATTGTGCTTTGTTTTCAGCCCGGTACCCTCGAAATAGATGAAGTTCCGCGCCAAAATTCATCTTGCCTGGGCGGCTCTTTTCGGCCTCCTGCTTTCGGGTTCGGCGGTCGCCGGCGGCGATTTCGATAAGCCCGACGTCACGCGTCCGGTCCGCACGATTCGCAATCCTGAGCCCACGTTCAAAATCGAGTCTGGCATCGACGGAGATGTTTTTCCGGCATTCGCGAACTACGCTTCGCTGCAAAGCCCTGATCAGCGTAAGTGGGGCGTTGTTTCTGTCAACGTCTCCAACTCAACCGACAGCGATCAACGCTACCGCATTGCCGTAAAGGTTGTCGGCTGGAGCGATCAGGAAGTGCAGATGGTAAACATCCCGGCAGGAGCCGTGCGGACATTCATCTTCGCTCCATCATTTCTTCCGCGGCTCTATCACAATCGCGAAATCGCGCCTGCAACGGCCCAGATCCAAATCAGCGATGGAAGCGGCAAGAGTGTGTACAACAGCACAGTCCCAGTTCGATTGCGCGCAGTTGAAGACATGTTCTGGGGACAGGGATTCAAGTACGCACAGTTCATCGCGTCGTGGGTAACGCCCCACGATCCGCGCGTTGAACGCGTGCTCAGTCACGCCAAAGAGCTGATGCCCGGACGTCGCCTACCAGGCTATGAAGAATGGAAAGACGCTGCCGGTCAGGAGCACGAAACTCGACTCGAAGCGCGCGCCATCTACAACGCTCTGCAGAAGCAGAAGCTGTCATATGTGAAGAGCTCGCTCACCTTCGGCTCCAATCCTGACGTAAGCGAACGCATTCGCACACCCCGTGAGAGCATCATCGCGAGCTCCGCCAATTGCATCGATGCGGCCGTGCTCTTCGCCTCGGCGTTCGAGAATCTGGCAATGGAGCCGGTCATCGTCCTCGTTCCCGGACACGCTTATGTCGGCGTGAAGGCTGGCGAGAACTCCGACAGGTACATCTACATCGACGTCGCGCTTACCGGCCGGGTGACCTTCGACAAAGCCGTCGAGAGTGCCGATCACGGTCTCGCACGATTCCAGCCGTCGCAGATCACAAAAATCGGAATCGCCGATGCGCGGCGCGCGGGAATCTATCCCATTCCACAACTGCCGTAGCGTTTTTCCTGTCATTCCGACGCCTGTTGTTGGCGGAGGAATCCCTACTGATTTCAATGCTGTCGCCACTATGCATCTCGGAGTTTGTAGGGATTCCTCTCTTCGGCCCACGCGAACTACACGCGTGAGCCTGCGTTCGGAATGACAAAGGAGTGTGACTTTCATCCCCAGCGATAACCTTAGGCTTCACAACTTTTTACGGCGGCTGTGGTCGGATTGCTTTGATGGTATCTACGCCGTCTCATATAATTGTGAATTCCTCCACGAATTCATACTTGTGGTAGAGGGGCTTCCTATTTTTATTTGCCTGAACACTGCGGATGGGCCCGTTGGCTTCCGCCGACTGAGCCTGTTTCGCTGTCTCAGTTCACTCGTTCTGCTTTGCTTTCTGCTCTGTTGCTGCAGCCTTAGCGCCCAACAAACGCTCGTCGATAACATCCTCATTCACGGCCAGCGGCGAATACCTGCCGACACCATTCGAGCGCGCATGTTCACCCGGCCTGGCGACGTCTACGATCCGCAATCCCTGGAGCGTGACTTCAACTCCCTTTGGAACACCGGCTACTTTGACGATATCCGCTTTGAGCGCGAGGACACGCAAAAGGGCGTGATCATTAACGTCTACGTCACCGAGAAGCCAACAATCCGCGAGATCAAGTACATCGGTCTGAATTCGGTCACGAATAGCGACGTTCTCGATCGCTTCAAAAAAGAGAAGGTCGGGCTTTCGCAGGAAAGCCAATACGATCCGACCAAGGTCAAGCACGCTGAAGTTATTCTGAAGGACCTGCTCGCCGAGCACGGTCGCCAGTTCGCCACCATCCGCACCGAAATTCATAAGATTCCTCCGGCGGCTGTGAGTATTGATTTCGTGGTGAAGGAAGGACCGAAGGTCAAGGTCGGCAGGATCAAGTTCGATGGCAACAAGAAAGTGCCCAGTCGAGAACTTCGATCGGCGATGAAGAATTTGAAGCCCATCGGCATCCCGCACTCTCTGATTCTCGAGAACCTCTTTGCCCGCACCTACGACGCCACCAAGCTGGACGAAGACGCGGAACGAGTCCGCTTCTACTACCAAACCAAGGGCTACTTCAAGGTTCTGGTTGACGATCCAAAGACCAAAATTCGCGATACCAAACCCGGCTTTCCCTACATTGGCCGGCACGGCGGCAAAGTCGTGGATATCACCGTTCCGATTCAGGAAGGCGACAAATACAAACTGGGGACGATTACCTTCACCGGCGGCAAAGCCATCACGAACATGAAGGCTCTCCGGGCCCAGTTCCCGATCAAAGATGGCGACATCTTCAATCGCGAGTCGATCGCCAAGGGTCTTGAAAACCTGCGAAAAGCTTACGGCGAACTGGGATACATCAACTTCAGTGCGGTGCCCAATACCGACATCGACGAAGAGAAGAAGGCCGTTTCGTTGAGCATTGACCTTGACGAAGGCAAGCAGTTCTCAGTGCGCAGAATCGAATTTACGGGTAACACCACTACCCGCGACAAGGTCATCCGCCGTGAGCTGGCGCTGGAAGAAGGGCAGGTTTACAACAGCCGACTCTGGGAATACAGCCTTTTGCGTCTTAACCAGCTCAACTACTTCGAGCCGCTAAAAGTCGAACAGGATTCCGATGTTAAACAGAACGTCCAGGACGGTACCGTCGATCTCACGCTGAAGGTCAAAGAAAAAGGCAAGAACAGCATAGGTCTTCAAGGCGGCGTGAGTGGGCTGGCGGGATCGTTTATCGGCATCAACTACGAGACGAATAATTTTCTTGGACTTGGCGAGACGCTCACGATGTCCGCCAATCTGGGCAATCTGCAGCGGAGCATCCTGTTCGGATTTACAGAGCCATATGCGTTTGATCGTCCGCTGCAGCTCGGCTTCACCGTCTACACCAGCCGATATGATTTCAACGCTGCCAAGAACTACTCGATCCTTACCGGCACAAATCTGAATCTGCCGACCGATGTGCTGAATACATTGCAGAACTTCAGCCAGTCAGAGACAGGATTTACCGTTTCCTCGAGCTATCCAATCCGGCGATCGCTCAAGCGCGTGGGTCTCTCGTACTCCTATCAGCTTTCGAGCATTCAGACGTTCAGCACCGCGTCGCAGCAATACTTTGAAGCCATCAATTTCGATGGCGTGAGCGGACCCAACTCTCTGCGCGGCATCCGCACCAGCAAGATCACGCCGAGCTTCACCTTTAACAGCATCGACAGCCCCTTCCAGCCACACCGTGGAACCAGTCTGTTCCTGGCTGGCGAATTTTCCGGCATCGGCGGAAACGTGAATACCATCCGGCCGATCGTCGAATACAAGCACTGGTTCCCGATGAACAAAGGCCGGAACGCGCTCGGATTCCGCGTACAAGGCTCGTTTATCACCGGGTATAACGGCAAAGTCGCGCCTCCGTATGAGCGCTCTTACATAGGCGGCGAGAACGATATTCGTGGCTTCGACATTCGCACCGTTACTCCATATGTCTTCATCACCAACCGCGTGAATGTGCCGCTACAGAATCCTGACGGAACGCTGGTTCCGGTTGACCCAACCAACCCCAGGCGCGGAGCGATACAGGTTCCGGTTCCGGCACAGACCATCATCTATGCCGGCGGCGATACCAGCATCTTTACAAATCTTGAATATCGCATTCCAATTGTCAGCCACGTCACACTAGCGGCGTTTAATGATGCTGGACTGAACTTCATCTCGTTCCCAGGTCAGCTAAATCTCACGCCTGAGAACCTGAATATCCTGAATAACACGCCTTTCGGCTGCTCGACCTTCGACGCCAACTTCAATTGCGTGGGCACGCAAAAGGTTCAGTTCGAAAAGAACCTCAAACCCATTCCGGGAACTAACTACACGCCGCGTATGTCCACTGGACTCGAGTTGCAGGTATTGCTGCCGATCGTGAACGCCCCGTTCCGCATTTACTACGCCTATAACCCGCTGCGACTCGATACCATCGTGAACAACAAATCGCTTATCACGCGCGATATGTTCCCCGCAGGCTCCGCCGGCGACTTTACGTATCAGCAGGCGCTGATTACGTACGGCAGCCCATACGTGCTGCGTGAACCGAAGAAGACGTTCCGTTTCACGGTAAGCACGACGTTCTAACAGAACCGCCGCCGGTAGGCGGGGGGGGCGGTGCTGGGCGACCAAGCCCAGCACCGGTTGACTCCGTTGCAGTAAGCAACTTCCGCGTGCTCGGATTACTCCACCAGCATCGAAGCGCAGCCGCGAAAACCGCGGCCGACCCACCGGCTACCGCCGCCGGTTCTGTTAGACTGCAAACCACCTGTCATTCTTACCGGGGATTCCCGTTATGGACTCAGCGATTCGTACACGCGAATTACGAAAGGTGTATCACTCAGTGCCGCCCGCTGCCGCAGGACGGCCGCCTGCGTCAGCGGCTAAGCGCAGTAAAGACGTTAAGCCGGAGATCACGGCGCTGGACGGCATCGACCTCGATGTTGCGCGAGGAGAGATTTTCGGGCTGCTCGGCCCCAATGGAGCAGGGAAGTCAACGACCGTCGGCATATTGACGACTCGCATTCGTCCAACCAGCGGAACCGCCTGCGTGGGCGGATACGATGTCTGGCAAGATCAAACTGCAGCCAAGCGTCAGATCGGGGTAGTCGCGCAGCGACCCAATCTCGATTTCTCGCTCACTGCGCGCGAGATCCTGCAGTTTCATGGCGCCTACTTCGGGCTCAACTCGCGCGAGCGCAGCCAACGCGCGGCCGAACTTCTCGATCGGTTCAAGCTTACCGAGCGAGCCGATGAATTAGTCCGCGGCTTTTCCGGTGGCATGATGCAGCGCGTTTCCATTGCCCGCGCGATGATGCACGATCCGCAAGTCTTGTTTCTCGACGAGCCGAGCGTTGGCCTCGATCCGCAGACGCGACTTCTGCTTTGGGAAATCATTCGCGAGTACAACCAGAAAGGTCGCACGATCCTGCTGACCACGCACAACATGGAAGAAGCCGACGCACTGTGTCAGAGGCTCGCAATCATCGATCATGGACGAATCATCGCATCCGGCACTCCGAACGATTTAAAGGCTTCGATACCGGGCGGCTTCTTGCTTCGCATGCGCTTTGCACAGCAGCCGGCGCCATTGCTGGAGAGACTCGGTACTCTGCCGGGCGTCACCGAAGTCCGTTCAACCGGAGACAGCGCCGTCGATCTTTATGCCAGTCGCGGTGGCGCACTGATTCCCGAAATCGTGAGCACGGCGGCTTCATATTCGATCGATCTGGCAGACGTTCACATCTCTGAACCGAGCCTCGAAAACCTCTTTCTTCATCACACCGGCAGGAGCCTGCGGGAATGAACGGAGCTGCCTTTATTGCGCTTCTTGCGCGTGACGTGCATGTCGCACGCCGCAACGCACTTCAACTGCTGTTTCAAACGTTTCTGCAGCCGTTGCTGTTCGTGTTCATATTCGGCCGCGTGATGGTCGGCAGCGGATACATGCCGCCTGCCTACAAGAGCCTTTTGCTTCCCGGCATCATGGCAATCACCATGGTGTTTACCGGAATTTGGGCAGTAGCGATGCCCCTGATTGCCGAGTTCCAGTGGACCCGCGAAATCGAAGATCGCCTGCTCGCGCCTATCGAGATTTCCTGGGTGGCGATCGAGAAGGTGCTTGCCGGATTGATTCAGGCGATGATTGCAGGACTCATCGTGCTGCCGTTGGGACAGCTCATTCTGAGTCCCGGATTGGAATTCCACATCAGTCCTGCGTTATTCATCCTCATGGTGATACTGGTCGCAGCCTTCTCCGCAGCCGGAGGTCTCGCTCTCGGCTGCTCGATGGATCAGCAGCACATCGGACTCATGTTCAGCATGGTGCTTACGCCGATGATCTTCTTCGGCTGCACCTATTACCCGTGGAGCGCGCTCGACAAATTCCCGATCCTGCAAAAGATCGTCTTGATCAATCCGCTGGCCTACGCCAGTGAGGGACTCCGCGCGTCTGTGGTGCCACAGTTCCCGCACATTCCTACCGGATACGTTCTGCTCGCGCTGGCGTTTTTTGACGGGCTGCTGCTGGCATTAGGGCTGAGGCAGTTTCAGAAGAAAGCCGTAGGTTGACACCGCCGGAACCGGGTTAACACGAAGGGCACGAAGTTCACACCAAGTTCACGGAGAAGGTCGCTCTGTGACCTTTCTTTTCAGACTTCGTGGCCTTCGTGTTAACTCACCGGCGGCGGTTTTGTCCAACGATCCTCGAGTCGTGCTCTCGCAAGATGAAGTTGTCAGTCATGCCCGCAATGTAGTCACAAACCACACGCGCCGGCTTCTCCTGTTCGAGCTGTTCCTGATAACTGGCGGGAAGCTCTCCCGGATTCTCCATCCAGAAGCGAAACAAATCTGAGATCACGTCCTCCAGGCGTTCGCGGTCCTCGCTAAGCATCGAACTGTCATACAGGTATTCGTGCAGAAACTCTTTCGTCGCTCGCCGCTCAGCGTGGGCTTCAGGACCTAATCGCAGCAGTCGTTCCGGATATTGCCGTGCCTCGCTCGCTCGATGAATGCGAGCGGCACGAATTCGATGACCGCTCGCATGGATGAGATCGGTCACCATGTGATCAAGCTTGCGCCGCAAGCATTCACTGAATTTCAATTTGGGAAGGGCGTCCGGATAATTTTTCTCTACCTCTTCCCAGACACGCTCAAATTCCGGCAGGCGTTCGCGAATCAGCTCAATCGAGAGAATGCCCGATTCCACTCCATCGTCCAGATCGGCAACGTTGTAGGCAAGCTCGTCGGCAAGATCGATGACCTGGGCTTCTAACGGCGGGCGCTGATCGAGCAAATACTCTGCAAGCTCGGGAAACTCGCTGACGTCCCAATCGCGCGAGTGCTTAATGATGCCTTCGCGCACCTCAAACGTAAGATTGAGCCCGCGAAATTCGGGATAGCGCAACTCGAAATATTCCACGATGCGGAGCGCATGAAGATTGTGATCAAAGATATCGCCATAGCGGCGCATCTCGCGGTCGAGCGCCTTTTCGCCGGCATGACCAAACGGCGGATGGCCTATGTCGTGAACCAGCGCCAGGGTTTCGGTCAGATCAGAATTCAGTCCCAGAGCCGACGCCACAGTGCGGGCGATCTGCGCGACTTCTATGGTGTGCGTAAGCCGATTGCGAAAGTGATCGGAGTCGCGGTTGGTGAAAACCTGCGTCTTGCTCTCCAGGCGGCGAAAGGCGCGGGAATGAACCACGCGATCGCGGTCGCGCTGGAACACCGAGCGGTAGGGATGAGGTTTTTCAGGATATCGCCGCCCTCGCGACTCTTCAGAACGCAACGCATAGGGTGCGTACATGCAGTGAGGATAAACCAGCGTGTGGACGGAGTGGACTTTGTGGACTGAGTGGACGAAGGAGTGGACAATAAACCATCGCTCGGCTGCGCCAGTTTTCCCACAGGCCTCCCCACACTCATTTACTCCTCACACACCCGCCCATCCAGGCGCTCGGTCCACCGAGTCCACTTCGTCCACACAGTCCACTCGGTCCACAGCTCGTTGCTGTAAAGTGCCGCACACTCCCTTTCCGTCCTCTGCCGGAGTAAACTGCGCGTAGATGAAACGCGCAACATTCACACTGAGCGCTATTGGCGTTGCAATTCTTCTTTCTTTGGGTCTGCGGGAAGCCCTGCAGGTCGCGCCTACGGAAGCGACCATGGGCAATATTCAACGAATCTTCTATTACCACGTGCCTTCCTACGCAACAGCATTCGCGATGTTCGCAGTGAACCTGGTAGCTTCCATCTTCTATTTAGTTCGACGGCATACTCCGTCTGCCATGGCCGCCGATGCCGTGGCGGTTTCCGCTGCGGAAATCGGCGTAATCTTCTGCTCGGTGGGCTTGATGACCGGCATGCTCTGGGCAAAGCCAGTTTGGGGAATCTGGTGGACTTGGGATGCTCGTCTGACGAGCACCTTTGTTCTGTGGCTCATTTATGTCAGCTATCTGATGTTGCGGCGTCTGTCGGTTGCAGGTCAGGCGCCGACTTTGGCGGCAGCGCTGGCTATCTTCGGATTCGTCGATGTGCCGATCGTTTATATGTCAATTCGTTGGTGGCGCACGCAACATCCGCAGCCGGTAATTTTTGGCGAGCAAGGCTCTTCCGGACTTGATCCGAGCATGGTGCCGGCATTGCTCATCAACCTCGCGGCCTTTCTCTGCTATGGCGCGCTGGTGTTTTGGGTGCGATACAAGCTGGAACGTGCGCGTCAGGAATTGCACGAAGCGCAAGCGGTTCATGACATTCAACTCGCTCGAGCGGAGGCCAGATAAATGGATACGGTTCGCAGTCTTCAGCATCTGCACGCAGCGTACATCCTCACCTGGTGTGTGCATCTCGGATACGTTCTGTACCTGGTCCGGGGCTTCGTGCAGGTGAAGCGAGAAGTTGAAGAATTAAAAAAACCTTAGCGTTTTATTGCCGCGGTACGGTCCCAAATTGATTCACCTGTGGTTGCACAATCCTGCCGGGGTGAGATCGTGAATGGTAGAAAACGATGGTGGGACTACTCACCGGTACCTGGTACAGGATGGCGCATTGTGAATACAAAATCAGGTAGAAGGCCGCTCGTGTGATACGAAAAATTGTATTTTCGTAGCTATCGCTCGCCGTTTCATTGTTTCTAGTTCGCCGCTTGTCCCCTCCCACTGACGTTTCATCATCAAGGCAGCACTTCAAGTCCCAATCTGGGACTCAGTGCCCTCATTGCGTCCCAGTGGCAGCGCGCCTGCTATGTAGCTGACTAGCTCACGCTGCGCTCCCGCAGTGTGGGACGAAATTTGGAGGCGATACGAATGTCGTTTACAACGAGCGCGGCTCGGGGCCTGGTGAAGCTTGGTTTTATCTGCGCGGTGGCACTGCTTCTCCCGGTCTTTTCTTTTGCGCAAACCAGCAAAGGCATTGTTGCCGGCACAGTAGTCGATAGCAGCGGAGCGGTAGTAGTGAATGCAAATGTAACTGCGCGCAACGTTCAGACTGGAACGGAACGCACCACTACCTCCGGCCCAAACGGCGGCTACAGAATGGAAGCCGTTGAACCCGGTCTTTACAGAGTAACCGTTACTGCCAATGGCTTCAAAACGACCACCATCGAACAGGTGGACGTGAAGGCTTCGATCATCACGTCAGTCAACGCTGAACTCGCGGTGGGCACTGTCAGCGACACAGTCGAGGTAAGCGGAGCGGCTACCGACCTCCAGACCCAGAGCGGCTCACTGGAGCACACGATCGAGAGTGTCGAAACCGAGCACGTTCCAGTTTTCAACCTGAACGTGATTTCTCTCGCGCTCACTCAGCCCGGTGTGATTGATGTGGGCAGCAATAGCCTGAGCAACGGCACCGGATTTTCCGTGAATGGATCGCGTCCTCGCGCCAACAACTTCCTTCTCGATGGTCAGGATGACAACGACAATTCCATTCAGGGTCAGGCTCTCCAGCCCAACAATGTGAACACCGTCCAGGAAGTAGTCGTCCTCACGAATTCGTATTCGGCGGAATTCGGTCGCGGCGGTGGTTCGGTAACCAATGTGATCACGAAAGGCGGCACGAACCAATTTCATGGATCGGCCTGGGAACTTTATGCCGGTTCAGGATTGAACGCGGTTACTGCGCAGGATGGGTTCGGCGGGCAGACCTCGCGAACCAAGCCTCGCTTTGACACGCACACATTCGGCTTTACCGCTGGTGGCCCAATTTGGAAAAATAAACTGTTTGCCTTCGGAAGCTCGCAATGGCAGAGGTTCTATGGCAATGCTGCTCCAGCTACGATCCTTGCGCCAACAGCCAACGGAGTCGCTGCCCTTACAGCGGCTAATACTCCTAACGCTAACCTTCTTTTGCAATACTTTGGATCGCTGCGTGGGGGCCAGAACAGCCTGAGCTCTGTTGACATCGGTCCGCGAGCAGGTTGCCCGGCTGCTTTCGTTAGCGCAACCAGCGGTGGCTGCCTTGTGGAATTTGGATCAACTCAGCGCACCCCTCCGGCGCAACTAAATCCCGATACGCAATGGACGTACCGTATTGATTTCGTCCCGCGCGCGGCGGACACGATTTCAGCTCGGTACATCCATGACCGCAATTCTTTATCGCCGGATTTCTTCAACTTCCCACAATCATTACCGGGTCTGGACACGGAGCAGGGCGGTCCTTCGGAAAATTTCGGCATTACCTGGACTCACACCCTCTCCGCGAGCGCGGTCAATGAATTTCGCGCTTCTGAAGGCCGATTTGACTTTCAGTTTGCTCCGACAGCTCAAACACTGAAAAATCCATTGTTTAACCTCCCCACGGTTAACAGCATTAGTGGCCTGAACGCTAATTTGTTTCCACTGCTGGGAGTGAATTCGGCATTGCCTCAGGGCCGGGGCCACACAACCTATCAGTTCCAGGATGCTTACACTCTGGTGAAAGGCATTGAGACCTTCAAAGTAGGAGGCGATGTCGCGCGCATCCTCGTTCGCGATGAGGTTCCGTTCAACTCTCGCGGCACCCTCACCTTTGGTAGCGGAGGCGGCTTCAGTGGATTAGGCAACTTTGTCGACAATTTCACCGGATCTTCAAACGGCGCAGCTTTAACGTTCGGAAATCCGACCATTCGTCCGAAAGTATTCCAGGAAGGGTTTTATTTCCAGGACACGATTCATGCCAAATCGAATCTGACCGTCGATCTCGGACTTCGCTACGAGTTCGACAACAATCCGGCAAACGTGCTGCCGTACCCTGGAATTAACATCCAAACAGAGCCCTCGAACACTTTTCCTCCAACGCCAGTACATGTGAGGGAAGACGGCAACAACTTTGGCCCGCGCGTGGGATTTTCCTATACTCCGCGGTTCTGGAATGGACTCTTCGGTCAGGACAAAACCGTGTTGCGTGCCGGCTACGGCGTGTTCTATGACACGCTCTTCACCAACATAACCGACAACGAAGCTGCCAGCTCTCCGAATGCCGTTTCCGGGACCCTGCTGGGAGATTCCGATCCGAACTCGCGCGGTTTGGCGAATGCAACGGGTCTGCTCGGGCAGATAAGTCCGAATCTGACTCTTGCTTCTTCGGTTTCCTCTATTGATCAAAATCTAAAGAATCCTGTGACGCATCAGTGGAACGCAAACATCGAGCGCGAGCTACCGTTGTCGATGGTTTTCACGGCTGCATACGTGGGCAATCGTGGAGAACGGCTGTTTGCCAATGACGAACTGAATCCCGGATTGGGAATTGGATTGCCGCGGCTCAATCCAAACCGCGGACCGATTACCGTCCGCGACAACTCAGGAGACTCCATTTATCACAGTCTCGATTTGAAAGTTGATCGTCGTTTTAAGAGCGGAGTTTTGATCCGCGGAGCCTACACTTACTCCAAGCTGATTGATAATGTTTCCGAAGTCTTCACGCTGTTTGGCTCAGCGACTTCGTTCCCGCAGAACGAATTGATTACCAGCAATGGACGTTCTCAGGACCGTGGGCTATCAGCTTACGATCGTCGCCATCGCTTGGCCCTCACCTATGTTTGGGACATTCACGGATGGAACAGCTCCAGCAACTTCCTGACTTCAGCAGTGAGCTTTCTCACCCGCGGATGGGAGATTGCCGGAACCTCATTCTTCCAAACCGGTGCTCCAGCCACCATTAACAGCGGATTCGATCAGAACGGTGACCGCCGCGCGACCAATGACCGTCCATTCCTGGGCAATGCCTCTGCCCCGTTTAGCAGTTTTGGGATTGACGGGAGTTTCCTGGCAAAACAAGGAGGCGTTGCGGGCACCATTTATGACGGTCAGACGTTTGAGGCTGATGGCACTCTGACGGCAGTCGCCGCTAACTCGGTTCACTTCCTGGTCCTTCCCGGACTGGGAAATGTCGGACGAAACACGTTCCTGCAACCCGGAGCAATCAACAACAACATGGCTTTCAGCCGCAGGTTCCATATTCCCGGAAAAGAAAGCCAGCAGCTTGAATTCAGGTCGGAGTTCTACAACATCTTCAATCACCCGAATGAAGGTCTTGGAGACTCAGTTTCAAACACCGCCGGAACCGACACCGTGCTGGCCGACGGCTCGTCATTCGCGGACAACAGCTTGACACGATACGGCGGTCGCCAAATCAAACTGCAACTGCGCTATTCGTTCTAAGTTGCGCTTTAGCTCTGTGGAGGGAGAGAGAAATCTCCCTCCATATTTTCTTGTGATTAACTTTCGGCGGCTGCTTTTTCCAGCAATGTGAGCGCGGACTTCATGCGGCGCGATCTGGCTTGGGTTGCGGCTGTTCGCCTTCTTCTCCAGGCGCTTCACCCCATCCAATTGATGCATTCGGATCCAGTCTCCTTCCAGGATCCGGCGCTCCCGGGGGAGTTGTGCCGGAGTGAGGTTCTCCGTCTGGATGTAGGTCGTCTGTCGGTAATCCGTATGGAGTTTCAGGTACTACTCCGTCCTGCTGCATGCGATTGAGTTCGGATTTTCTCTCGTGCGCCATGTTGATCTCCCTTGATGAGCAGATGGGTAAGTCTGGACAAGAGGTTGTAAACGGAGGATCGCGCAAGGGTGTCTGAGTGACCCATCCGCTTTACGCGGACGGTACTAACGAAACGCTGCTGCGCTCAGAGTCAGTACCGCCCGCGGGTAGCGGACGGGTGAGTTGCAACTGAGGGTCACTCGGATTTCGGGGATCGTTTGACTTCGGTGACCTCTGCGCCGAGCCTTCCTTTGGACAGCCGGATGTTCAACGCATCACCAACATTCACATTTGTGGCATCAGAGATCGGGACTCCTGCAGCATCGAATACCACCGCGTAACCTCTTTCCAGAATCTTGAGAGGGGAAAGTGCGTCGAGCCGCGCAGAAGCTTGTTCCAGGCGCGCGCGGAGCGCAAAGAGCCTGGTTCGGATCGCTCGCGGAAGCTGCCATGCGAGCCCGTCCAAGTCCTTCTGCATGCTCTGGAATTGGCGGCGCAAGTCGTGATGGCGCACGCGGACAGCGGCGAGTTCCAGGCGTCGTCGATAGCGCTGCAGCGACTCGCGCTGCGATGCCAGCAGTCTTGCAGACAGATCGTCGAGGCGTTGTTCGCGTCGGCGGATCGCGTCCGTAATGCGCATGACCGCGCGATGCTCGCCAAGATCCTGGAACCTGCGCCGATTCAGCATCAGGCGATAGCGGATTCCATGCTCCAGACGTCGTGCCAACGAACCAATTTGATCTTCGAGTTGTTGTCGCGCGGCAATTACCATCTCCGCGGCAGCAGAAGGAGTGGGCGCGCGTAAGTCGGCGACAAAATCCGCAATCGTGAAATCTGTCTCATGCCCAATTGCGGAAATGATCGGAATTTCGGAAGCGAAGATCGCGCGCGCTAGACCTTCGTTATTAAATGCCGCCAGATCTTCGAGCGAGCCGCCACCGCGAGCGATCACCATGACGTCTACCTTGCGTGACTTGTTGAAGTAGCGGATGCCGGCGACCACTTCCGATCCTGCAGCCTCGCCCTGGACTTGCGCGGGATAAATCAGCAGGCTCGCACTTGCGTGTCTGCGCCGCATGACGTTGAGCATGTCGTGGATGGCAGCGCCACGAGGGGAAGTCACGATGCCGATGCAGCGCGGAAGCGCCGGAATTGGTTTCTTCCGGGTCGATTCAAACAGTCCTTCTGCCGCGAGCTTGGCCTTGAGTTGCTCGAAGGCAATCTGCAGCGCGCCCGCGCCTTTGGGCTCCAGGTACTCGGCGATGAGTTGCAGCTCGCCGCGGCTCTCGTACACCGTCACCCGACCGCGCGCCACGATCTCCATTCCGTTTTCGGGACGGAAGCGCAGGAGCCGCGCCTGCATGCGAAACATCACCACTCGAAGCTGAGCCTCGCCGTCTTTGAGGGTGAAATACAGGTGGCCGGAATCGGCCGGGCGATAGTTCGAGATCTCTCCGCCGATCCACACGTCGGTATACTCGCGCTCCAGGCCAGTGCGGACGGTTGAAACCAAGTCCCGCACAGTGAACACGCGCCGCTGCGGCTGAAAGGTGAACCCAAGCTGTTCGAGGCTGGACATTGCTGCGCTTGCTGCCTACGTAAAGCACTTGGCCAGAGCGCCTGCGGCTGAAAGGAAACGCTGCAGATCGCTTGGCTGGAAGTCTGGCCCGGCAGCTTTGGGTGATGTTCCTTTGCGGCTGATCTGGATCACGCCCATCACGCCAGATGGCCCAGTCACCGGCGCGCTCATCACTTTCTGAATCACCAGCGCAACCTTCTCCGATTTCGTGCCGCCGCTCCGCGTCTTGGAATCAACCGGCACCGACTCGAAGATGCTGGCATGGCGCGTTTGCGAAAAGTTATTCATGATTTCCGCACGCTTGGTGTTTGCAGTCCTGGCGGCAAGCGACGTGGCATGGCTAAGCGGAATCGCACCCACGCTGCTCAATGAAGGTGGGTAGATAAACTTCAGCTGAGCTTTTTCCAGTTTGAAGAGAGCCACCTCATCGTCGTGCACGCCGAATGCACGGGAAAGCTCATGTGCGATTTTGGCTGCGTTCTCGGGGGAAAGTCCCTCGGCCTGACATTGATCGGCAAGTTGGGCGAACGGCAATGTGGACGAGGCCAATGAGGGCCCTCCTGGAAGATGAAAACCATCTACTGTAACGGCTCACGCTGGAAAAATCTATGCACGCCGAGCATGCTTCGCCAGTGGTTGTATGTACATTCCTCGCAAACTGGCGTATGCTGCGTCAGCTTTTCAAAACACCCTTCAGACAGGAGACGCTATGGTTTCGCCGCAGCCAGAGAAGAGGAGTGCGCCTCGCAAGGAGGTAAAGGTGCCCGCAAAGCTCCACAGCGGCTCTGACGCGATACCGGCGGAGGCGTTGAACCTGAGCCAGTCCGGCATCTTCCTCGAATGCGCTACCAGCGTGATCGAGGGCAGCCCGGTAGATATTGTCATGATCCTTCCGAAGGAAGTTACCGGCGATGCTGCCAAATGGGTGTGCTGCCATGCGACCGTGCACCGGGTAGAGAACTCGCGCCCGGGTGGACGTTATGGTGTGGCCGCCACCGTCGAGAAGATTCAGGCCATGCCGGAGTTAACTTGGCCCGAAGTTGATCGTCGCATCATCGAGCGACGCGGTTCGGATCGCCGAAAGAATCGCCGCGCTGAAGCGCATGATCGCCGAGCGGGTGATCGGAGAAAGAGCAGTTCCTAACCTGCTAAGCTTCTGAGCTTCTGAGCGAAACCAAAAGGCGGGCCGTCGGCCCGCCTTTTAAGTTTTCTAAGGAGAATTACCCGAGAACAGGCACCTGCTCCGCCGCGCGTGTTTTCGCGATATGCGAGAAGCCGCGCCAGACGCAGATCAGAGCATAGATGTGGAAGGCGAAGGCCAGCCAGTCCTGCGCGAGCAGCGTGATTCCGGAATCGAGCAGGTAGAACGCCATTCCCATTACGAACGCCCACTTCTGTGCCTTCGCCCCGAAATAGCCACACATCAGGAAGAAGCCCAGCACGAGCACGTCGATGAAGAAGCCGAACATGCGCGCTTGCGGCGCTTGCAATGCGTCAGTCACCTCGGTGATGCCGAGGCCTAGTACAAAGTGGAAGTTGCCGCCCGAAAGCGCCGCAATCGTATTCACGACGGAGAGTCCGGCGATCCAGTAGAACCAGTGTGCTCCGCGCCTGACCGCGGCCATCGCCATCATCGACCGCGCGCTGCTCTGCTGCTGTACCTTGGCGTTGTGGCCGTCGTAAGAAATGTTCATCGGCGGCGCGCCGGCCGAAGGTTTTGAAGTTGATTGAATTGGGGGAGCCTGACCAATCACGGTATCCGGCATACAGCCCTCCAGTTGAACTGGCTGATTTCAGCACAGCAGAGGCGCAAATTCACTCAAAAAGTTCCAGAATGGGAATCGAAAGGGCAGGACCGGAGGGAATGTACACAGCAGAGTTCGTGGAGTGATGCGGCTACCGAGCGGCGAGCGATAAATGCAAAAGCCTCCGCAACTTGCGGAGGCTCGCGAGAAACTGAAAGTGCTAAGCCTTTTGTACCTTCCCGCTCTTGAGGCACGAAGCGCAGACGCGCACCCGTCGATGGGATCCCTGCACAATTGCGCGCACCGAGCGCAGATTCACGTTCCAGCGCCGCTTGGTGACGTTGTGAGCGTGGCTGATATTGTTTCCAAACTGCGGCCCTTTGCCGCACACTTCGCATACGCGTGCCATGATACGAACTCCAGATTTTGAGTCAGACGCTGGCGACAAGCGCCCGCAAGTCTTGTGATTTCTTCAGGAACCTGCTCCGCCGACGACGGATGACGCTCTAGAAGGGACGGACGTGAACGCCCAAAGTATTCATTTTACCGGAACACCACGCGCCGGGCAAATGCGTTGGTTCCGCCGCAAGCTGCGACCCATCAGCGGGTCACCAATTTCCAGGCCACAACCGCCACGAAAACGGCTATACCGGTCATATAACCCCAGAGCCGTCCGTTTTGAAGCTTTTCATGATCTATCACGGAAGCGCCTCCCAAGAAGGTAGCTACTATGACATGGACACCGACCACAGCGCCAGGCGTAAGCATGGGATGAATCTTTAGAGTTCGTGCATCCGTACTTTCCGGCGTACCAATGTCATACTGTTTCTGATGTCCCACGAACCCATCAAGACCGGACCGGCCGAGGAGATGGTCCGAGTTCAGGCAGAGGAAAGCCGCGTCCTTCCCTTTGCCGCTACTGATCCCAAATCAGTGAAGGTGCAAAAAAGCACCGGCCAAGGAATGGACATCGAATGGCGAGACGGCCATCGCAGCCACTACTCATTCGCGTGGCTGCGCGACGCTTGCCCCTGCGCCACCTGCAATGAAGAGCGCGAGAACAGCGGACGAGAAATCGGTCAGCCGTCAAAGCCCAAACCTGGCGCACTGCCGATGTATAAGGAGCCAGCCCGACCGACGGAAGTCAATCCTGTCGGCAAATACGCGATCAATTTCCATTGGAATGATGGGCACAGCAGCGGGATTTATTCGTGGGAGTTCCTGCGGCTCCAGTGCCCGTGCGTAGAGTGCGCGATGCATTCGTTGTGAGGTGCCGGCCCTTCGAGGAAGATGGGCGATGCATTTAGGGCGGGGAGTAAACAAGGTGAGTAATCGAACTCGATTGTTAATTGCTCTGACTCTGATCCTGATTCTTGTGTCCTCAATTGCCCCGGCGCAGCAAGAAATGATATCGCAGGCGGTCGATGAACAGCGTCCTGCACCGACCACTCTGCGGACGACGACCCGATTGGTATTGATTGACGCCGTCGTCACCGACAGTGCTGGAAATCCTGTCCCCGGTCTAAAAGCTTCTGACTTCTCACTTCTTGAGGACGGAAAAGCTCAAGAAATTCGAGGATTCTCATACCATCAATCTAAGGCCATTGGATCGGAATCGACCAGTCCAGAGGGACCAAGGGTTCCGAGCTCGACGACCAATGAGACCCGCGATGTATATTCCAATTCCGGCATTACTGATCCAGCTCAAGACCTTACGGTCATTGTCCTGGACGAACTCAACACAGATGTACTGCAGTCGGCGCGAGCATGTCAGGAGACCGTCCAATATCTGCAGTCAGCGGCGCACGGTCGATCATTTGCAGTCTATGTTCTTCACAACTATTTGCGCGTCGTTAAAGATGTCACGAATCTGCCATCTGAAGCCGCCACAGCTCTGATACGCTACGGCAAAGAACACTCCCGCTCGATCTCTCATGCAGAACACCTGAAAATTGTAAGTGAATCTGCTGATGTTTCTGAAGAGTCGATTCGCAGTCAGCGCGAGGTCACGCAGACTGAAGCAGACCTTGACAAAAATATTGGTGATTCGAGAATCAGGATCACATTAGAGGCTCTGCTGGACGTTGCACGAGCAGCATCCGGGATTCCAGGTCGAAAGAAGCTCATTTGGATTTCGTCGGGGTTTCCATTGTACCTTCGCGAGGGCGATGGTGGTCCCATTACGAGCTATGAACAACTCTTGCATTCAGTGACCAACGCTTTAGCGGATGCTCAAATCGCTGTCTACCCCATCGATCCGCGTGGCCTATCTGGTCCAGCGATGATTGATTTTGGTTTCACCGGAACTGCGAAGTCGGGATCTTTGCTGAGAGGAAATGCAATCGGGTCAGCAATCGAGTCTAGAGAGTTGGAGTTGCTGCCGGTACATGAAACCATGGATAGGATTGCCGATTCCACGGGCGGAAAAGCCACGTATTCTGCGAATTTCCTCAGTCAAGCGATTAATCGCGCGTCCAGAGATGGTTTGATCTATTACACGCTGGGCTATTATCCAACAAATCAGAATTGGGACGGAGGTTTTCGTGAAGTTAAGATCAAAGTAGCGACGAAGCCTCACTTCGACATTCGTGCTCGCAGCGGCTACTTCGCGGCTGCTGAAATCGCAACTCCCAACGAGGCATCCCGTCAACGGGCCGAGAACGAGCTAGTACGATCTTTGCGCATTGGAGCACCAGAAATGAGGACGCTTCCGTTCGTGGCGAGAGTTACCGATCGGGAAAACAATGGGAGACTTCGGATAACCTACTTTGTCCCTCCCAAGGCCCTTTCCTTCGGAGCCGTTGCTGATCGCATGCAGCAAGGAGATATCGAATATGCCGTGCGGATCTATGATCCGCGAGGAAGTCAGGTAGCCGCTCATGCGGGAACTTTTCACTCGGAATTGAACGTCCAACAATTTGCTCAGGCTGATAAAGAACTGCTGACTTTTAATCAGGATTTTGCCTTGCCATCTGGGACCTTTCTTCTGAAGGTCGGTGTGATGGACATGCGGAACGGCCGCCTGGGAACGCTGAGCTTTACACGACATATCGCGCGTGCTGCCCCGCATACTCTTCAAAGAAGACAAGACCACTAGAAAATTTACCTCTTCTTCATCATCGCCCGCTTCTGCATGTGCGCCCGCATTTCCTGCCCAAACTTGGTGCGGTTGAAGCCCAACTGCTGGAGGATTCCGATCAGATTTCCAGCCGCCCAGTAGAGGCTCAGTCCTGCCGAGAGATTCCACGTAAAGACGCCCAGCAGCAACGGCATAGTGAACTGCATCATCTTCTGCTGCGCCGGGTCCATACCGGCCTGCGGCGTGATGATCTGCATGGCGAACATCGAGATGATGAAGAAGATGGTCAGCAGGTGCGACGGACTGGAGAGATCGGTGATCCACAACCAGCCGGCATGACGCAATTCGATCGCGCTGCCGAGCATGGTATAGAAGGCCCAGAGAAAGGGAAGCTGAATCAGGTTCGGCAGACACCCACCCAGCGGATTCACCCCCTCGCGCTTGTACAAATCCTGAAGCTCGCGGTTTTTTTCTGCCTGCCGCGGATCGGTTAGCTTGTAGCGTTTGTACTTGTCATTGATGGCCTGGACCTGCGGCTGGATCTTCTGCATCCGCATCGCCGACTTCATAGTCGAGATGCGCACCGGTATTAACGCGATATAGATGATCACCGTCAGGACGAGAATTGCCCAACCATAATTTCTGGTCCAGTGCTCGTTCGTCCAAACCAGCCACTGGAACAGGGGCTTGGCGAAAAAGGAGAAGAATCCGAAATCAATCAGCTTCTCCAGCGTGGGGCCATTCGGCTGTTGCACTGTGCTCGCAGCCGCAGCGTAAGAATGGATGTCGGAGATCACATCGAGCGCCTTCGGTCCCACGAACACACGCTCGCTGGTCGCGCCGCCCGGAGTTCCTACCGCTGCTCCCAGAACGGGAACCTTCTCCATGTCGTTGGGATCGGGCTTGTCCAGATTCTTTGGAATCTTGATTTCGTTGTGGAAAGTTACCAGTGAGACGTGGTCGGGATCATCGGGCATGAAGACGGCAGCAAAGTATTGATCCGCAGAAGCCGCCCAGTTAAACGGCCCATTGATGGTCGCCCCCCCGGAGACTTTTTTGTACGAGGTGCGATCGATCTTGTCCTCGCGATCGATATCGATTCGAGCAGCAGCGTAGGAGGACGAGACCGTTTCGTCGCCAAAGCCTGCAGGCCACCACGGATAAGCGGAAACCGTGCTGCCCTTCTGCGTTACTGAGGTCTCGACGCGAATCACGTAGGTTTCACCAAAGGTGAACTTTTTCGTGACCGCCACATCGCCATCGGAGTACTCGAAGGTGACGAAGCGCTGATTTCCAGAACGCTTCTCGGTTGAGACGTAAAGTGCGTCGTTCAGCTTTTTGCGCAGCGATTCGTCGTAGGTGAACAGTGACAGCGGATATCCGTACTGCGGTCCGGCAATGGAGTTGACCAACTCCAGTGGATTGCCCTTGTCATCCTTGTATTTCTTCAGCACCCAAGATTTGGCAACGCCTCCGTGATTGCTGAACGTTATTTTGAAAAGATCATTCTCAACCAGCGTCGTCGATTCGCTGTTCGCCTGCTTCGCTGGAGCTGCCGCTGGCGGCGGAGCACTGGAGTTCTGTTTCGGCTTCTTCGTCGTCGGCGAAGCAGCAGCAGGAGTCGTCGCAGGCGCCGATGCAACAGGCTGCTGAGTTGGATTTTGTGGCGCCGTCTGCTCCTGATGCTGCGGGGGAGTCGGTGCCTTGTAGAACTTGGTGATGAACTGCTGGGTAATGAAGATGACGACGAATGTAAGCGCGAAGGTGAGCAGGAGCCGTCGTTCGGCGCCTGGGTCTTGATTAGGAGTTTGGAAATCGCTCAACGTTACCTGCCAAATGAATGCAAATTTCTAAGATCGAAGTTGTTCTGAGTGCGCGCAGCGCGGCACCGGATCGTATCCCCTGCCGCCGAATGGATGGCAGCGCAGCAATCGCCATGCGGCCAGACCGGTTCCTTTGAGCAATCCGCGTTCGGTGATCGCTTGTGCCGCATATTCCGAACAGGTCGGAGTGAAGCGGCACGAGTTACCGAACAACGGCGAGAGCCAGCGCTTGTACCAAGCCAACAGAAGCTCGATCACATGTTGAGCACTCGCCATCTCTGGAGTCGCCGTCTGCATTGTGCGTCTGACAGCAATACGAGAATCTCTACTACTTTGATCCGTGTATCGGTACCGTTTGCACCCGACATCAGTACCGTCCGCGGTAGCGGATGGGTGTGTCAGATTGCGGCTAACACCCATCCGCTACTGCGGACGGTACTGACTTGCCTATCGCTGCCTTTTGCTGGATCACGTCAAAGGCCCGGCCCACTTCGCTCAGAAGCTGCGCAAATTCGACGTCCAACGTCGTTTTCTTCGGATTAATGACAACATCCACATCGCGCGTCAGCCGCTTCAGACTTTCACTCACGGCGGCGCGCACTCTGCGCTTAATTCGATTCCGCGTCGTTGCCTTTCCTAATGCTTTCCCAACGGTGATTCCCACTCTGGGCCCTCGGCCTACGCCAATCTCTCCTGTACGCAACAGGTAGAAAGCGGTCAGAATCTGCGAGAAGTGTCGCCGCCCGCACCGGTAAACTTGCTCAAATTCGGCGTGTTTGCGCAGGCGGTGTTCACGGGGAATCGACATCGGGATTGCATCCTCCCTGCTGCGGGACGTCTTGCCAATGCGCTCTTCATGGAGGATGTCAGGAGAGAGGGAGACGCGTCGCGATTACTCGCGGAATCCGGGCTTCACGGACAGGCGCTTGCGTCCTTTGGCACGACGGCGCGACAGCACCGCCTGGCCAGACTTGGTCTTCATGCGGGTCCGGAACCCGTGAGTCTTGCTGCGCCTGCGGCGGTTCGGCTGAAACGTACGTTTCGGCATCCTGCTAGTGCACTCCTGATCAGAAAATTTTGCTTAGGACAAACGATAAGTATATCGGAGCAGGAGGCATGCGGCAATTTGGCTGGCTCGCGGGTAGTGGCTTATCAGCGCAATTAAGATACTACCGGCTCGTGAAATGTCTCCGTTTGAATGCTCATTGGCATCTCCCTCAGGAGCTCATACGCGGTTCTCATGCAGGATTCGCAAATCCCAGGAGTCGGGGGTGCTTGGGCCTTGAGTCATCCTTGCTTTGCTCGGCAAGTCAAGAACGCTTTTACCGTCTCACCAACTCCACAAATCCTTCTAAGTCCTGCTGATTCAAATCCGAAACCGCGCAGTAATACATTCCATCCTGCGTCCACTCGATGAGATTAAATCCCTGCTGCGCTGTCGTGTGCGGCGACTCGTCGCCGCTCTTTGCCGGCCAGGTAAACAGGTTGATCACATGCTTGCGGCGTTGATAGACGATGGCCGCCGCCGAATGGCCGTCGACATAATCGAGTCGTCCGCCAACGAGTTCGAAGCCGTCGCTGGTGAGGTCGCGCACGCGTGGCGAGAAGTCGAGCTTGCCGGTAAACCACGGTTTCACGGTGTGTTGATCGGAGGTGAGCACGTCAGTCAGGTGCGTTGCCATAAGCGAACGGACATGATCGGCCACAAGTTCACGCGCCAAGGTCTCATCGCTATGGTTGCCGGAATAGAGGAGCAGTCCTCCAATGGCGATCAGAAGGCAAGCTGCTGCCGCAACCCAGTTCCACCACGAAAGCGATCGCGGTCCTCGCTCGCGAACCGGCGGACGTTCGGTTTTCTCGAGAGCTTGCGTTATGCGAGTTCGCAACTGGTCGCCGACACCATAGCGCAGATCGGAAGCGGCGAACGCAGCTCTCAAGGCTCGAAAGCTCTCCACCTGCTGAGCGCAATCGGCGCATTCGGCGAGGTGGTCTTCCAATTCCATACTTCGCACTAGATCGAGCTCGTCGTCAACGTAAGCGTGCAGCAGATTGCGTTGTGCGTGGCTGGTCATGGCTGCTTCACTTCCGTTCTCCGCTCGTTGGCGATTCGTTGGCGCAACATGCTTCGAGCTCGCGATAGCCGCGACATGACAGTTCCCAGAGCGGATTCAGTCGCCGCCGCGATCTCTTTATAAGACATCTGCTCAAGCTCGCGCATAAGGATCACCTCGCGGTACTCAGGCGGCAGCGACTCGATTGCGCTCCTTACCTGCTCGACGGTGGCATGTCGCAGAACGTCGGACTCAGGCGTGAGCGAGAGTTCCAGATCGGTATGCAGATGCTCGTCGAATTCGATCGCGTTCTGCTGCGGTGACTGGCGGCGAATCCAGGTGAGGTACGTGTTGCGAACGATAGCCATCAACCACACTCGACCATCTTCTCCGCGGAAGCCTTCGAAGAACCGAAATGCCCGCAGGAGAGCTTCCTGGGCGACATCCTCGGCGTCGGCGGTATTGCGCGTCATCCATCGCGCGAGGTTGTAGGCGGAATCGAGATGCGGTAACACCAGCCTCTCGAAGCGAGCCATCTTCTCACCGGAATTGGCGCCGGTTTCCATTCGGATGATTAGACTCGCGGCGCTGGGATTCTATTCCGGGATTCGGAACTTCGGTGGTTTGAGCTGGTTTATTAGTGTTTGAAACGCGCAGGACTTCGAGTGCCTGTTCGGAATAACACGTGCTCGCGAACGTGGGAATATTTCGCTTGACTTTCGCCTTAATTCGTCATAGCACGGAAGTAGGCCGGGTAGCGGGTACTTTGGGGAAACGGGATGGATGCAGTGGACAATCTGGACATGTGTGGAATTGAAATCGAAGTCTGCAGTCGAACAGTATCTACAACGGAATTTGGATGTTTAAGGAGCAGTGCGATGCTTAAAAGATGTCCACGGCGTCCACTGTGTCCCCAAGTCCAGCGTGAGAACCGCGTTGTCGTGGGGTAACGCCACGGAAACATGGGGTTACCCTGCGGAAATTCCGGGGTAACCCCGTGGAAATCTCGGCGTTACCCCGTGGAAATTTCGGGGTTACCCCATCAAGAGTTTTCGATTCGGAATGCCTCATTTATTGGTGTAAGTCATTACATATCAAACGCCTCGGTGGTGTCGACCTCTCCGATCTGTGCCACTGACAGCGCCGGAAGCTATGGTTCGTAAGAACTCAATCCTTGGATTGAGTTCAATCCAACACCCGGCGGGGTCCCACCCAGATGAAGGCTGGAATGGCGCAACTGCCCGGTGAAGGCCGGTCGGCTAGACTGGAAAAGGTCAGAATGGCTGTAATCAGTGCAGTTGAAACCCGGCAGGCCCATCCGGTCATACAGCGATTTTTCGAGGTTTCGCTGTATTTCATGCTTTTCACCGGTTTTGCCGCCCTGGCTGGCACGGGCAAGCTCGATGGCTCCTCCGTTTTCATCGGACTTTTCACCCTAGTGGTCAAGGGTTTTCTGCTGATCCGGCGGAGTACTGTTCTCATTCCAGAGCGCTGGACGAACTATCTGACGCTCGGTTATCTGTTCTTCTTTGCGCTCGATTACTTGCTGCTCTCACGCGCTTTTCTCGGCGCGATTGTGCACATGGTGCTGTTTGCGGCCATTGTGAAGATTTTCTCCGTCCACCGCGATCGAGACTTTGTGTACCTGGCGATCCTTTCGTTCGGCATGGTGCTCACAGCCTCCGTTCTCACAGTGGATTCGATCTTCTTCGCCATCTTCTGTGTGTTCGTGATGCTGGCGGTGATGACGTTCGTCAGTATGGAGATGCGGCGTACGTGGATCGCCGCCCAGCCAAATGTCCCTACCGATCCACTGAAGGTTCGCGATCTTCGCCGAGTTCCTGGAGCGCTGGCTGCGGCCTGCGCACTGCTGGTGATCACGATTGTGATAGGAACCGTAGCGCTGTTCTTCCTCGTACCTCGCAAAACTTCGGGCGGATACCTCAGCGCTTTCGCTGCCCGAAATGGGATTTCAACCGGCTTCAGCGAAGAAGTGCGCTTGGGTGAAATTGGCCAAATCCAGCAATCAAACGATGTCGTGATGCATGTGAAGTTCGCTGCCGGTTCCAGAGTACCTGCAGAGCTGCGCTGGCGCGGCATCGCACTCACTAACTTCGACGGGCGTCGCTGGACCGTGGATCGCGACGAAGAGGTCCTGGTCCCCAGCACTAGCGGCGTACTGCCGTTGCTTAGCCACTTGCCCAGAATCCCAGGCGGAGTTGAACGCGTGGCCTACAACATTTCATTGGAACCGTTTGGGTCGCGCGTTTTTTTTGTGATCCCGCAGGCAGTCGTAATTAACGGTCGATATCGGGTGATCGCAGTTGACTTGAACAACGACACCATTTTCAACGCCGATAGTTCGCGCGGAATCACCGACTACAGTGTGGTCTCGGAGATTCCTCCACCACTAAATCCCAGCGTCATCGGCGGTAATGGCCCCTCAGTCGATCGTCGCTACTTACAGCTACCCAACTACGTTGATGCGCGCATTCCAGCCCTTGCACGCCACGTCACCGAGAATGAACCTACAACTTTCCGCAAAGCCTCAGCGATTGAAAGATATTTGGCGACCACCTACGGATATACGCTGCAGCTCCCGCTCGTTCCGCCGAAAGATCCGGTCGCAAACTTTCTTTTCGAGCGCAAGATGGGCCATTGTGAATACTTTGCGTCGGCAATGGCAGTGATGCTGCGCACCCTGGGAATTCCTTCCCGCGTCGTGAATGGATTCCGCGGCGGCGTCTACAACGACATTACCGGCAGCTATATCGTTCGAGCCCGCGATGCGCATTCTTGGGTTGAAGCGTATTTTCCAGAATACGGCTGGTACACCTTCGATCCCACTCCAGGCGGAGCGCAACCTGCCACAGACGGATTCAACCGCGCATTTTTGTATGTCGATGCGATGCGGGAGTTTTGGCACGAGTGGGTCGTCAACTACGACACCGGTCACCAAACTTCTCTCGCCATATCTGCAGCGCGGCGAGGACGTTCTGAGTTCGAACACTTGCGAGATTGGTTTGTTTCCATCTACCAAAGCAGCGTGCGTCGCGCCAGAGCTGTAGGCGAGAATGTTCAAGAGCATGCCGAGGCTTGGATCTGGTGGACTTCTGCCGGTTTAATCCTCCTCTTTGGGTTCTTGGCTGGTCCGAAATTCAATCGAGCGATGCGTCGTCTGCAGATTGCTCGCAAGCCCGCCCTGGAGCCTCACTCCGCCGCGACTATCTGGTATGGCCGCGCACTCAGACTGCTCTCCAAAAAGGGCATCAGGAAATCTGGCACACAGACGCCACAGGAATTTCTGCGAGCTGTTCCAGCTTCGGCGATTCGCTATCAGGTTGAGCGGTTTACGATTCATTACGAACGTGCCCGCTTCGGCGATTCCGCTTCCGACGCAGAGAAGCTGCCAGAGTTATATCGAGAGTTAGAAGAAGAAGTGAAGAAGTAGTCAGTTGAGGCAGGAGCAGCGTCAGTTCGGCTGATAAAATAAAGAGATTGCATGCCCATAGAAGTTTCTACTGAGAGTGCTCCCGAACAAGTCACCACCTCCAAGAGCGAGAGCCGTCGCAAGAGAATTGGATTTGTAAGCCTTGGCTGTCCCAAGAACCTCGTTGATAGCGAAGTCATGATGGGAATGCTGAGCGAGGCAGGTGCGGAGATCACTCAGGACGCCGCTTCGGCCGACGTCATCGTCGTGAATACCTGCTCGTTCATTGATTCGGCCAAGCAGGAGTCAGTAAACGCCATTCTCGAAATGGCTCAGCATAAAACTGCCGGAACAGCCCAGAAGCTGATCATTGCCGGGTGTCTGGTGGAGCGCTATCGCAACGAGATCCAAAAGAACATTCCTGAAGTCGACGCGGTTCTGGGCACGGGAGATCTGGAGCACATTCTTCGGGCAGTGGGAATTGAGCGCGGTATCGAGCATGCTCCACAGCCGGAGTCGCCGTTCAAGATTCTCGTTGATCGTGCGCCCAGCGCAGTTCGCACCCATTCTCGTCCTGAAGGCGAGGCGCGGGCTGCCAGCGGAAGATTCTCGCGCGCCGAATGGGACGGCGCCATCGCCGATCTGCCGAATTATCTTTATGACGAGAAAACTCCGCGTCTGCTTGCGACCGGCAAGACCTCTGCCTACCTGAAGATTGCGGAAGGCTGCGATCACCCCTGCAGCTTCTGCATCATTCCGCAGCTTCGGGGAAAGTTTCGTTCACGACATTTTGAATCGGTCATTGCCGAAGCTCGGAGACTGGCGGAGAACGGCGTTCGCGAGCTCACGCTTATTGGGCAAGACACGACCTGCTACGGAGAAGACCTCGGTCTGAAAGATGGACTGGCACTCTTGCTGGCGCGCCTGGCGGAGATCGAAGAACTTCGCTGGATTCGTTTCCTGTACGCGTATCCCAATAAGATCACTGGCCGTCTGCTCGATACCATCGCCGCGCACGAGAAGATCTGCTCGTACATCGACGTTCCTCTCCAGCATGCTTCTGCTTCGACGTTGAAGCGCATGAAGCGCGGCGGCAGTTCCGATATTTTTCTGAAGAGCATCGAGAAGATGCGCTCCACAATTCCCAATTTGACAATGAGAACTTCGTTCATCGCGGGATTTCCGGGTGAAACTCAAGCCGAGTTCGAAGAGCTCTGTGACTTCGTCAGTGCCGCTCGCTTCGATTGGATGGGAGTGTTCGCCTACTCCGACGAAGAAGGAGCCGCAGCGTTCAAGCTCGAGGACAAAGTCCACGCGTGCGAAATCGAGCGACGCCGCAAGAAGCTCATGCGCATTCAGCAGCAGATCAGCCGCAAGGCCAAGAAGACACTCGTTGGAAAGCAGTTCGATTTGCTGGTCGAGGGATCTTCAGAGGAAACCGATCTACTCTGGGAAGGACGCACGATCATGCACGCTCCAGAGATCGATGGCAAGGTCTTCATCAACGATTTCGGAGATCATGAGCAACTAGATCGCGGCGAGTTTTACCGCTGCGAAATTACTGAGACGCACGATTACGATCTGGTCGCGCGCATCATCTGATCTATTGATCTATGGCTCGAAAGAAGGCTCTCAGTCTGCGTTGTCCGACGTGCCGCACAATTGTGCTGCGTTCCGACGAGCACTTCCCTTTCTGTAGCGATCGCTGTCGATTAATCGATTTAGGGAAGTGGGCCAGCGGAGGGTATCGCATCAGCTCTCCGGTGCTCGATCCTGAGCTGCTCGAGGAGATCGATCAACGTCCGCACTCCAATCCAGAGAACGATGAGCACAAGCGGCATTAGCCCTCAAACTGGAAACCCTCGTTCTCGATGGGCATGGCTCGTAGGCACGTTTTTTGGAATTGGTCACATGCATCGAGGTCCAGGCACCTGGGCTGCTGGAGCAACGGTGCTGCTGTGGCGGCTGGGCGCACAACGCGCCACTCACACGGCATTGATCGCTCTGCTCACGGCAATTCTCGTGACTCTGATTGGAGTTCCAGCGAGCACGCGAGTTGCGCGCGAAAGCGGGATCAAAGATCCGGGATTTGTAGTCATCGACGAAGTTGCAGGTCAGATGTTCGCGCTCATCATCGCGCCGCTGCGTTGGAAATATCTGTTGCTGAGTTTTATACTTTTTCGTTGCTTCGACATTTTCAAACCTCCGCCGTTGCGCGCTCTGGAGCGCCTGCCGGAGGGAATTGGCATCATGGTTGACGATGTCGGCGCAGGGTTGTACTCGCTGCTGGTTCTCGCAATTGTGCTGAAATTCTGGCCTTCGATTTAGCCAGCCAACAGCGCGACGATGTTTATTAGAATCGCGCGAGATGGGGTCACGGAACGCTTGCTGGGAAAGCGCCATTTGAACGGGAAGCCGCACATTTCATCCATTAACCCACCGTTCGCTCTTCCCGGCGGCGAAGTGCGCATCTCCGGCAGCGGACTTCGCGGACATGAGATGCGGCGTCCTCGCGTCACGTTCGGTGACGAACCTGGCGGAGTAGTGATCGCCGCCGAGGATTTTGTAGTCGCTCGCGTTCCCGAAGCGGCATTCTCGGGTCCGGTTGTGATCGAGCCTGACGGCAGCAAGAGCAACGGTCTCGAGCTAAAAGTTGCTGTCCCAATTGCGGAAAACTTGCATCCGGTCACGAATCCTGCCATGGATGCGGAAGGTAATCTGTTTGTTACCTTCTCCGGATCGCGCGGGCAGAAGGTTCCAGTATCGATTTACAAAATCGATACTGGCTATCACGCTAAACCATTCCTGTCCGATCTGATGAATGCGCACGGCATCGCTTTTGATCGCGAGGGACAGATTTATGTATCTTCGCGCCAGAACGGCACCGTGTACCGCGTCGCACCTAACGGCACGATGTCAGCCTATGCCGAGGGCATGGGCATCGCCACCGGCATCGCCTTCGACCGCGAGCAGAACCTGTATGTCGGGGATCGAAGTGGAAGTATTTTCAAAATCGCGCGTGATCGGCAAACATTTGTCTTTGCCACTTTGGAACCGAGCGTCTCCGCTTATCACCTTGCTTTCGGGCCGGATCAGAACCTCTATGTGAGCGGGCCGACTACGTCGAGCTACGACGCGATTTATCGCGTTGACCCACACGGCGACAGTTCCGTCTTCTTCCGCGGACTCGGCCGACCGCAGGGGATCGCATTCGATATCGACGGAAATCTTTATGTCGCCGCTTCATTCGAAGGCAAGCGCGGCATCGTTCGCATCACTCCCGACAAAAAGGCGTCGCTCTGCGTTTCCGGTCAAAACCTTGTCGGACTTTGCTTCGCTCCAGGAAAGGCCGTGGTGCTGGCCACTACGTCTGCGGTTTTTCATCTCTCCTGGAATATTCAGGGCCTGCCGCTGCTTCAGTAAGAATTTCGACTCGGCAGCTATACTGCCAAACGTGAACGCCGAGATCATCGCCATTGGCTCGGAGCTGCTGACTCCGTATCGCCAGGACACGAATTCATTGTTCCTTACAGAACGGCTCAACGAGCTCGGCGTGGAAGTGCATTTCAAGACGGTCGTAGGCGATTCACGCAACGATCTCGTCGCAGTTGCTCGTACCGCAATTGCGCGTTCTGAGATCGTGATCTTCATGGGAGGCCTCGGGCCGACGGAGGACGACCTCACGCGGGAGTGTGTCGCAGAAGCTCTTGGAATCGAGATTCATCGCGATCCCGAAGTCATCACGGCTCTCTACAAGAGATTCGCGGAACGCCGCCTTCCCATGCCGGAGAACAATTCGCGGCAGGCCGATGTGCTCGACGGGGCCGTATTACTGAAGAATCCAAACGGCACTGCGCCCGCGCAATGGCTCGCCACGAACTATAGCGACGCGAAGCGATACATCATGCTGCTGCCGGGTCCGCCGCATGAACTCAAGCCACTCTTCGATGCAGAATGTTTTTCCCGTCTGAAAGAAAAACTTCCGCTGCAGTTCATCGCGAAAAGAATGCTGCGCGTCGCCATGGGAGAATCCGCTTGCGACTCCCGCGTGGCACCGATCTATACAAAAGTTCCTGAAGTGCAGACTACAATCCTGGCGCACGGCGGCGAGACGCAGATCCACCTGCAATGCCGCGCTACATCGCAGAATGAGGCGGAGCGGCAAGTATCACAATTGAGTGATCGCATCGAAGACGAACTCGGCGACGCAGTGTTCTCCACTGGCGGCGAGACCTTGGAGCAAATCGTCGGCTATTACCTGCAAATGCGCGGAGCCACGCTTGCCGTTGCGGAATCATGTACAGGAGGCATGCTCGCTCAGCGCCTTACTTCCATTTCGGGAAGCTCGCGGTACTTCCTCGGCGGCTCGGTGGTGTATGCAAATGAATTGAAAACCGAATTTGCAGATGTTCCGCCTGCGCTGATTGCCGAGCACGGCGCCGTCAGCCGATCAGTTTCATTGGCACTCGCGAAGGGTATTCGCGAACGCACAAACGCAACGTTCGGAATTGGAGTTACCGGAGTTGCTGGTCCGACCGGAGGAACTCCCGAGAAGCCCGTCGGACTAGTGTTCATCGGAATTTCCAGTGAAAACGAAACTGAAGCGGTTGAGCGCAGATTTCCCGGAGATCGCGAACGCATTCGTCTGTGGGCGAGCTTCACGGCGATGGATCTGCTGCGACGAAAGCTGATGTAAAGCGATGCGTCTGTTCGTTGCTATTGAGATCGATCCCGCCATTTGCGAGCGAATCCATGAGCTTGTCAGCAGCTTGCGCACGAAGATCTCGGGAGCGCGCTGGGTGCGACCAGAAGGGATGCACATTACGCTCAAGTTTCTCGGCAATGTCGCCGACGAGCGCCGATCGGGCATCGAAAATGCGCTGCGCTGCGTTGCCAAAAAGACATTCACCGTGTCACTGAAACAGCTTGGAGTATTCCCGAATCCCCGATTGCCCCGCGTGCTGTGGGTGGGGATTGAAGCTGGTCCCGAACTGGAGCAGCTAGCCACAGCGGTTGACCAGCAGATGAACTCCCTTGGCTTCGAGCGCGAGAAGCGCGCATTCTCGCCGCATGTAACGCTGGCCAGATTCAACCAGCGCCCGGGAGGCAATCTTGGTTCGATCTTGGCGAGCGCACAGCCTGGCTTCGGTACAATGACCGCAAAAGAGTTTCATCTGTACGAGAGCAAGTTGTCGCCGCAAGGTTCACGATATATAGAACTCGCGAGTTTCAAATTAGAACAGGCGTAAGCTCCGGATGACCGCTGGAATCTATCTTCTCATCGCCGCCGTTGCCTATCTGCTCGGCTCAATTCCGTTTGGTCTCATTTTGGTACGGCTCGTGCGCGGCGAAGACGTTCGCCTGAGCGGTAGCGGAAATATCGGAGCGACCAATGTCGCTCGTACCGGTGGCGCAAAGCTGGGAGTGACAACGCTCATCCTTGACGCACTGAAGGGCTATGCCGCCGTGGCGTTCGCCATTGTGGTAAGCCATCGCGAGGCGGCGATTGATGCTGGACTGGCTGCTGCCCTGGCGGCGCTGTGCGCGATTCTCGGACATGTATTTCCGGTTTGGCTCAAGTTTCGAGGCGGGAAAGGGGTGGCTACCGGTGTAGGAGCTTTTCTCGGATTAGCTCCGCGTGCCGTGCTCGTCGTCCTGGCAATCTTTCTGATCATCGTCGCCATCTCGCGTTATGTATCGCTGGGCTCCATGGTCGCCAGCGCGCTGTTTCCCATTTTGGCTTACTTTCTTTATCGCGGCACATCGAGCGTTGCCGATCTGCTGGTGATGTTTGCTGCATCGCTGCTGATCATCCTCAAGCACAAGGCCAACATCAGGCGATTATTGAACGGCACGGAAAATCGGCTGCAGTTCCACAAAACCTAATGCCACAAACATCGAGGGTTCGCGGGTGAGCCGTGTCGCGGTAATCGGCGCAGGAGCATGGGGCACCGCTCTTTCCATCGTTCTTGCACGCGGCGGACGACATGAGGTTCGTTTGTGGGCTTATGAGCGCGAGGTAAACGAATCCATTCAGGCGCGTCGAACGAATGATCTCTTTCTGCCTGGATTCAAAATTCCCGATGGTATTGAAGCAACGAACTCGCTTCCCACTGCTCTGGAAGGTTGCAGTTTTGTCCTGGCGGTGATGCCGTCGCATCACGCTCGTGCTCTTTACTCTTCGGTGCGATCGTCGCTTTCACATGACACGATTATCGTCAGCGCTACCAAGGGTATTGAACAGGAGAGCTACAAACGGATGACGGAAGTCGCTGCGGAAGCGAGCGGCGCTACGCGGATTGCGGCTCTAAGTGGACCATCGTTCGCCAAGGAAGTCGCGCGCGGCGACCCAACAGCATTGACGATCGCGTGCGCAGACTCGGAGGTCGCTAGTCTTCTTCAGCGCGAGTTCAGCGATCCCATGTTTCGCGTCTATACGAACGACGATGTTGTTGGCGTGGAGCTTGGCGGAGCGCTGAAGAACGTGATCGCAATCGCTGCCGGCATTGCAGAAGGTCTGGGCTTCGGACACAACACGGCTGCGGCGCTCATCACGCGAGGACTCGCCGAGATCACGCGGCTCGCAGTCGCATGTGGCGCTCGACGCGAGACCCTCGCCGGCCTCTCGGGAATGGGTGACTTGGTGCTAACGTGTACCGGTGGTCTCTCCCGCAACCGCACCGTGGGCGTGGAACTCGGCCGCGGACGCAAGCTCCCGGAAATCATGGCCGGCATGCACGGCATGGTCGCCGAAGGGGTGCTCACGACGGGTGCCGCTCTCGGCCTCGCGCGCAGGCACGGCATCGAGATGCCCATTTCGGAACAGATGCACGAAATTCTCCATGCACACAAATCCCCGAAAGACGCCATTCGCGATTTGATGAGTCGTCCGGGAAAGGACGAATAACGCGCAAAACAAGCGAGCTACACGGTCGTAATCAGGGAAATGCCTGAGAACGCAAGTAGCTATTCAGAGTTGCTGGATAATCGGGGTAGAATCCGTTCAATTCCGGGAACTCAATGCGCCTGCCCAACCGCATACCGCTGATGTATCTCATCTCCGCCGTGCTGCTTCTGGTCGGCGTGGTTCCACTTTACTTTTACGGATCGCAGGTCGTTTCTATCAATCGCGACCGGCTCAAGGTGAACGAACAGCTCCTGCAAAACACGGTCACGCGATCGCTCGGCGACGACATTGAGCATCGGCAAGTCACGCTACAGACTTCTCTAGGAAATCTTTCCGCCTCAGTCCTGGTTGCCAGCGGCGGCGATCTCACGAACGATCACATCAACGCCCCGGAATTGCGCGCTCTGCTTGAGAGATTTACTTCATCGTCCGACATCATTGATTACGCCACGCTCCTAAACGATGAAGGAAAGGGAATTACTGCAGGACGTGTGATCCCTGACGCATTCGTTCAGCGCGAATTGGAGCACGCCTTCGTGGCGGCGCGAGAGGGGCGTAGCTACAACGGACAAGCGCTCACGGTGGGCTCCGGCAAAGACCAGCGCACAACCATGCTCGTGAGCACTCCCATCATGACCAACGGGCACTTCCTTGGCATGATCGGGGCGGTTGTTGATCTGCAGTACCTCATCAGCAGCTTGAGAAATGCCAGCCAGGCAGGGCTGGAAGCATTTGTTGTGGATCGCCAGGGTCGTCTGGTGGCCGGAGCGGACACGCATTACGCTACCGGCCAGGAAATGACGGACAACGAACTGGTGAAGATGTTCGTAGAGCAAAGCAGATTTGATTTGGTACCCACTACATCGTTCACTGTCCAGCACGGCAAAGAGACAATCGATATGCTGGGCAGCTACAGCTGGGTACCTTCTCTGCAGTGGGCGGTAATCGCGCAGAAGACGCAGGCCGATGCTTACCAGAGCGTTCTCGACATGCAATGGAATGCGTATAAGTATCTCTTCTACGCTATTTTGCTGGGCGTCGCCTTCGGCATCTTCGCTGCACGGAGAATCTCTACTCCTCTGCAGACTTTGACCGAGTCGAGCCGTGCCATCGCTCGAGGCGATTTTTCCCAGCGCGTGCAGGTGAAGAGCCGTACGGAAATCGGTGAACTTGCAAACACCTTCAACTCCATGAGCTCGGAACTCGAGCGCTTCGTCCAGGACCTGAAACGCGCGGCCGAAGAAAACAAAACGCTCTTCCTGAGCTCAATCCAGATGCTCGCCGGTGCAGTCGACGAAAAAGATCCATACACGCGCGGTCATTCTGATCGCGTCACCCGCTATTCGGTTTTGATCGCAAAAGAGATTGGCCTTCCTGAGGAAGAAGTAGAGAAGATTCGTATTGCTGCGCAGCTGCACGACGTGGGAAAAATCGGAATTGAAGATCGCATTCTGAAGAAGCCCGGAGCGCTTACACCGGACGAATACGAGATTATGAAGACGCACACGACAAAGGGTGCGGCGATCCTTCGTCCTGTCGAGATGCTGAAAGAAATGATTCCCGGAATAGAACTGCACCACGAATCCCTCGATGGACGGGGGTATCCACACGGTCTGAAAGGCGATCAAATTCCGCTCAGCCCGCGAATCATTATGGTCGCTGATTGCTTTGATGCGATGACGACTAATCGTCCGTATCAGGCGGCGATGGATCCTGAGTACGTGATCCGAATCATTAATTCGCTGGTGAATACGAAATTCGATCCCCGCATTGTGGCGGCGTTGACCGCCGTTTTTGAGCGTGGGGACCTGCGTGTTCGCCGCGCTGCCACTGTCACTCCCGAAGCACAACCGGTGGGCGCCGGGCAAAGCGTCTGATCAGCGCGAATCCCTACTGAACAATTTCCGCCTCGCGCAAAAAGTCGTAGTTTCCCGCAGGCTCTGGACGGACATTCCTCACCCGTGCCGAGTGCACAACCACGTTATCGAAATACCAAAGATTCAAAGTGGGAAGATCGCGCATGGTGATCTGCTGAATTTTTGCGTAGATCACCTTGCGTTTTTGCTGATCGAGTTCTGAACGGCCCTCCTCAATCAGCTTGTCTACCTGAGGATTGCTGTAATAGCTGCGGTTCGCCCGCCTCGGAGCGAAGCTCTTGCTGTCGTAGATGTACTCGAAGATCTCGGGATCCTGGTTTGATCCGCCGACCCAGCGCAGGGTGTAAATCTGGAATACGCCCTTTACGACGTCGGAGTAGAAGGTTGCGAACTCAAATGTTCGCAATTCCAGGTCGATACCGACATCGTGTAGTTGCTGTTGCAGAATCACGGCAAGCAGCCGACTGGTCTCCTGATCGGAGGTCTTCATTATGAGATGAAGACGTTTACCCGGTTCCAATGAATAACCGGCCTGCTTTAATAGTGCCCGTGCTTTGTCCGGATCGTGTGGGTAGGGCTCAAGATTGCTGTCAAAAGCCCAGTGCTGCGGCGGAAGCACGGAGGTTGCCTGTCGCACGGTATCCCGCCAGAGATACTCAATGATCGGTCGCGTGTCGATTGCGTAAGCAATCGCCTGCCGCACGCGAACGTCGCTGAGCACGGGATCGCGGAGATTGAAGCCTAGATATTGAACCGGAGTCCCCGGTTCCTGCTCGATCTTTAAATCCGGGTCGCGGCGAAGCGAACCGACCATGTCAGCGCTAAGCGAGTTTATATCGATATCGGCGCTGCCTTTGCGCAACTCCAGCGCACGAGTAGTTGCGTCCGGCACTACGGCGAAGCGCACACGTTCCACCTTCGGCTTGTCGGCCCAGTAGTCGTCGTTGCGGACGACAACTACTTCGTTATCCTGCACGTTGCGCACGAATTTGAATGGACCGCTGCCGATCGGATGCAGATTGAAGCGGCTGTCGCTGCCGTAAGGAACAATGCCCATGGCTCCGTCGGACAAATTCCACAGGAGTCCCGAATCGGGATCTTTTAGGTGGAAGACAACCGTATAATCGTCCGGAGCTTCGATGCTGCCGATGTGCTGATACGTCGCCGACTTGGAACTGATAATAGTGCCATTCAGCATCGAATCGAGGCTCCACTTCACATCCTTCGCGGTGACCGGACGGCCATCGTGGAAGTGAACATCGCGCCGCAAATGGAAGACATATGTGAGCGGGTCGGGAAGCTCCCAACTCTCGGCTACCCAGGGATGCAATACGAAGTGTTCGTCTTTGCGAACTAGAGAATCGAAGAGAAGCTCGTCAATGCGCTCGGAAAATGCGTCGGTACCGATACGCGGGTCCAAATTTGCCGGACTGCTTTCAATCAGCATGACAATCGTGTGAGGATCAGGACGCGATCGCGTGCAGCCGCTTGAAATTAGCGCAATAGAGAGGAATACAAACCTGAATGCGAGAGCGCTCCTGAGCGATGATCGGCGCAGCGCAGCTAGTCCACGTCTCTCACACATAGCTAATTTTGCCGAGAACCGCGGGTCTGTTTGCGCCGGTTGCGGTAGGAACGTTTCCAGCGCGACGGTTCCAGGTTTGATACGCGAGCAGGGCAAAAGCAGCGGCTTCCTTGGCCTGACTGGGCATGCCGAGGACATCTGATGTGAGTACGCGAAATCCGAACGGCTCTACGTGAGCAGAAATCATTCGCATCAATGTCCGATTCGCGACTCCACCTCCGCTCACCACGTAATCGGCTCTGCTTCCTGAAATCGGAATCGAAATCCTTGCCCTTGTGAGCGCTTGCTTCAGTCCGCTGATAATCGAGCTTGCAGTCAAAGCGGTCGCCGTCGCTATCACATCGTGTTTGTCAGCATGGCCGCACGACGAGAGGAATTGTGAGACAAACTGTCGACCGAACTCTTCCCTTCCGGCCGTCTTCGGCGGCTTTCGACGAAAAAACGGATGCGCGAGTGTTTGCCTGAGGACCGCGTTAATCACCTTCCCTCTGCTCGCGAACATTCCATTTCGGTCATAGCCTTTTCCGAAGAGGTTTTGTGCGCACGCATCAATGACCATGTTGCCGGGACCGGTATCGAGTGCGATAACTTTGCGTGTCTCTCCGAGATGTTGGCCCGCCGGGATGATGGTCAGGTTCGCTATGCCGCCGATGTTCTGCAGAACACGCAACCTCTTCGAATGAGCGTACAAGGCGAGATCGAGGACAGGAACGAGGGGAGCACCTTTTCCGCCCGCAGCCATGTCCGCCGGACGAAAATCCGAGACCACAGGAATTCGCAGCCGTTGAGCAATCGTGGCGCCTTCGCCCGTCTGCCATGTGGTCGCAATTGGTCGTCCCAAGAAGGGATCGGGATCGCCTTGATGGTAGAGCGTTTGTCCGTGACACCCGACAAGATCGACTCGAGTGCGATGCCGGCGAATCGTCGTGGCGACCGCATCTGTGTACAACTCCCCGAGCAGGACGTTCAAGCGCGCGAGGTCGGCGACCCGCGCGGCATCGGCATCCATCGAGGCCAAAACTGCTTCTCTCACCCGGGCCGGATACGCGAAATGCTGGTGTGCGAGCAGTTTCAGCCGAAGGCCGCGAGACTGGCCTGAGATTCTAACCAGCGCCACATCGATGCCATCGGCCGAGGTGCCGCTCATCACACCTGCGACGATCATGCCTGCGCTGCCGCCGACTCCCGCTGCACTTCTTCGCTAAACCGCTGCATCGTGGCCTTCAACTGCTCAACTTCAGCCGCACCCGGATCTTGCACTGTCATTTGCTTCAGAGCTTTGTTGGATGACTTCAGCTTCAACACTCGATCGGCAGCGCGAGTCACCAGGGATGCGAATTTACGATTGCGCTCGGCTTCTTGCAGCACGGCCTCATAGCATCGCCAGACGAATTCTTCTTTCTGGCACACGAGAAAAATGTCGGCGCCCGCGCGAATCGTCTCCAATGCAGCTTCTTCCATCGATGCAGCCGCAAGTACTCCTCCCATTTCGAGATCGTCGGAGATCACCAGTCCCTGGTAGCCGATTTTTTTTCTGAGGACATCGCCGATCCAGCGCTTTGACAGTGAGGCAGGCGTGCCGTTTTCCTTCACAGCTTTGGGATACATCGCGTGAGCAACCATTACAAACGGAACCAGCCTGCGGAGTTCGCGATAGGGCAGCAGGTCCTCCGACCAAAGTTGCTTCCAGTCACGCTGGATTGCCGGAAGCTCTTTGTGAGTGTCAAGGTTCGCGCCCCCCAGTCCGGGAAAGTGTTTCCCGCATCCGACTACGTTCGCGGATGAGAGTCCTTTCAGGAACTTTTTGGCGTAGCGAATCACCTCGCGCGCGTCGGCCGACACTGTGCGAGATGTAAGGACGCCGCGCGATTCGGGCAGATTGAGATCGAAAACGGGAGCAAAATCGACATTGAAGCCGAGCGTTCGAACCTCATCGCCAATCACGCGTCCGTGCTTCTCAAAGAGTTTCTCTGAACCCGCGGCAACCACGTCAGCTACGGACGGAGCAGGGGCGATGATGTTACGCAGCCGGTCGACGGTCCCGCCTTCGAGATCAATACAACGAAACAGGGCGGTCTTGACCGCCGTCTGGCAGATTCTCAAGAGCTGCGCGCACTGGTGCGGCGACTGGATGTTGCGGGCGAACAGAATAACCCCGCCGGGATGCATGCTGGTGAGCAACCGTCCGGTTGCGGGTGAGACTTCCGGCCCTTCAAGGCCCATAATGACGAGTTGTCCCACTTGATGGCGAAGCGGTAGCGAGGCAGCTTTCATGGATCAATCGAGTGTAAAGCATCAAAGCGCATCAAGCACTTCAGCGAGCAACTCTGTGTCTCATCTCTTTGTAAGTTCGCGATAGTAACAAGAGCGATAACCGTCAATGGCAGCGCGAACCCCTGACAGGGCACTTGGTTCGCTTAGTTCACCCGCTCCGCTTCCTTCGCACTCCGTTTTGACTCTGGCCTAACCGCTCCCTAGTCACCGGGCAATTCAGTCCTCCTAGACTCCTCAAATCAGCGAAGGCGCTCCTCGAAAGTGTATGGCTCTACTCCGTTTGCCACTCATACGCGTCGTCCTGACGCAATCCAATGTGTGCAAGCACTCGGTAGGCGAATTGCTGCGCCATCTCTTCGAACGATTGCGGATGATTGTAGAAGGTGGGAATCAGAGGATAGATCGTGGCTCCAGCGTCAGCTGCGCGATACATGTTGCGGATGTGAATTTTGTTGAGCGGAGTCTCTCGAACACATAGCAACAGCGGGCGTTTTTCTTTCAGACACACGTCGGCGGCGCGTTCAATTAGATTTCCGGCGAGCCCATTGGCAACACGAGCCAGCGTGCCCATGCTGCAGGGAGTCACAATCATTGCATCGGTAGGGTAAGACCCGCTGGCAACGTTGGCCCCGATGTCGCTGTTTCCTTGTTGCCGAATCTTCTTGCTCGCACGGCCCAACAGTTGCGCAACGAGTTCGTTGCGGCCGCGAATTTCGAGCTCCTCGGCAAAAACGCGTAGCGCATTGTCGGAAGCAATAAAGTTTACCGTGATGATTCGCGCGTCGGCTTCGACCACCTTCAGCAGCTCTCGCAGAAACAGCGCACCGCTGGCGCCTGTGGCGGCAATCGTTAGATTTTGTGGCACTTGCGCCATAGATGCTGGTGAGCATCCAACATAGCAGATGGCACGCATTCTGATGGACGAAGTGGACTCGTGGACCAACTGGACAGAATGGGCCTGTCGATGTTCCTTCGTGGGGGCACAAATCACCGGCTGGAGTTTGCGGTGGATTAACAACATCGGCTGAACCGTGGCTGTGCTTTTCTTTTGCGTTGTACCTTTCGAGAGCCCACATGTCGAAGCTCTCCACATTCCGAGCTCGCCGACGCAGCGCGGCACAAAGACACGCGCTCGCTCCTCTGCGCCGCGAGATCGGCGCCTTCGATCCGCTCAGCCGGCGTAAATACGTTCAGGAATTCACCCAGGCTTTTCAGAGGTACGAGCGTGCGATATCCCGCCATACTCTCCTGCGCTTCTGCGCCGAAGCCGATACGCTGCTGGTGAGCGACTTCCA